>CP045669.1 GCA_013457415.1 Enterobacteriaceae bacterium Kacie_13 | reverse complement strand
AGTTAATGACCAGCTTATTTTAGCATTTTTTAACGCATAAATCAATACCCCACCCCACCCTCCGCAAGTGGGATTAATTAAAAATACTTATACCCCCCCCCTCCTTGCTTTAACCCTTTGCACAACATCGAAGTATTGAGGAAAGTAGTAGTATTTATAATAAAATTTGACTGATATAGATATTTAAATTACTATTAAAAACATGAGCACAAATTGAAGATGCCGAAAAAATTATCAGCAGTAGGCAGGGGCTATTGCAGCACTTGCGAATTAATGACACTAAAATGCAAATTACTTGTTACTTAAATGTTAAATAAAGGATCAAAAACTATGCAATCTCATACACATTCACAGATTTTGGGTATACCCAAAAACCAGCGCTACCATCGACATAGGTGGCTAACTACAAGGCAAAATAATGATGGAAAAGCAGCAATGTAATATTTTTGATGTTGTTGAAAGCTTCGATGTTTTTGATGTAGTCGAAGTTAAAGTGGAAGAAAGCGAGTCTACCTACACCCAAGATAATCGTGTGGTGGTGGAAAGAATTATTACAATCAAAGCGGAGAAAACAAGCCGTGGAGATTCTAAAAACAAGACAATTACGACGTCCTTATTGGCTGGATTCGTTGTAACTTTTGTAGGATTACTTGCTGACATTCCAAGCGCAGTAGATTTTGTTAAACACTTGCTGCTTTAGATCTAAGGCGCCGGAGGCTCTCCGGCTAGCCTTATCGCACGTACTTAGTATGTGTAGGAGTAATTATGGCGACAGTAAAAAGATTGCAGATAGACATATCAGAGCAATCATTTGAAAGACTGAAAAAACTTAAAGACAATTCCGATGCATCCTCATATGCCGAGGTGACAAACAAAGCATATAGAGTCTATGAATTTTTTGTTGAAGCAGTTCAGCAAGGAAAAGAAATTAAACTCGTAGACAAAGATGGGAATGAAACAAAAGTAGAGTTTCTATAAATTTTTAACCCCACGATTATACCCCTGTTATTCAGGGGTTTTTTTTAAAATGGGTATCAAAAGGTTAACCATTTTCTCGAACTACTCGCTCAGACTAAACCAGCACCTCCCCCTCAATGAAAAACAAACAGAGTCTCCGCTCTAAAGCCCCCAAATTTACCATGCAGTCAGTTATGTGAAGGCAATCGAATAACGACAAAAAATGAAATGGATGACATTGGTTATTTCTACTGAGCCTATATATCTAGGATGGAGGGATTTCCTCCTAACTTTCAAAGGGTAACTATCATGAGCCTTAAGCCAGGGCCGAAAAAAATTGCCGAATCAACAGGCGAGCCTGATAAACGCCAACGCGACAACAAAAAAACCCCAGGAAATACTGACAAATTAAAACCCAGTAAATCCTCAGAGAAATAAGTCTGTAGCCAAAAGCCCTACGGGGCTTTTTTTTGCGCGCACCTGCCAACCAACCCTATTTACCATAACGTCCGTTCACCGCACCGCCCCAGACGCCCTCAGCGCGCTTTTCCCCTGAATACGCCCTTTGTTACGGCTTACCCCGCCAAAATCGCCCAAAATGGCACAGGTGAATTCTGCGGGCATGAATAGCTATGCACCGAAACCGGCGGCTAGGGGTTTGACGAGAAACGGATAGCGAAGGCGGTCTTTCTGGACGTTTTGGGGCGGCGGTGGCCACAAAACATTTCCTGTCCGCCGAGAAACGGTGAACGGGCGCGAAATTTATTGCGCGGCCGCGAGGCGTTGGGCAAGCCTGGGCGCGGCAGGATTTTTCGCATGCGAAAAATTTTAGCAGCTAAAATTCCGCGGCGCGGGTTACAAAGGGGCCCCCTTTGGCACGGCGATGTGACAAAACGCCGCAGGCGGTTGTAAACATCGTCAACGTGCCTCCGATTTTGAGAAAATTGCACTAAATTGCACTATTTCCCGAGACCTGGTCTCGAATTGCACTAAATTGCATTAAGTTGCACTAACGGTCAGCCCGATTGCACTAAATTGCACTAATTAGCATTCGCCATACGCTCCCGCCAGCGCAGGTGTGAATCACGTAAGCTCCGCCAGAAATCACCGCCCGTTCCGAGGTAGTCACCCAGCAGCCTAGCCTCTTCGTCGCTCAACACTCCCTCATTACTCAAAATGCTCTCAAAACGTTGAAGCGTGATGCCTACGTCAGCAGCCAGTTCATCAAGACTTAGCCCTTTAGGAAGCATGAACTCTTCCAATAACATTTCACCGACGGTGGCCGGCTCTGCGGTTCTCGTATCCATTACGCTACTCCTGAATGTGTTTACTCTGCATTGTAGGCCACAGCCTGAGATAGCCATTTTTGGAGCCAAGCTAGGGCGGTGCTACAAAACATATCCTGTCCCGTTTTTAGGTCGTTTAATTTCGCCTTAGTCATGCACCTCTAGCCCTGATGCCGTCAGGGAATTTTCTGCAAAGTGCATGACGTCTATGCATAGACCGTCATGCACCCTCAGGCCTTGTGGCATAAGGCCTGAGGGATAGCATTGCATGATGCGTCGGGTGTGGAAGATTTCTAGTGGGTTTACTCAGCAACAAACGTCGCGCGGAAACCAGGGCAGAAAAGCTTATTACTTTACCAAGTAAAGAGGCTTAGACACTTCACACACGATGCATTGGGGTATCGGGGCCTGGTCATGATCAGAGTTTTTTTGTGAAAAGGCTGGTGCTGAGAACCCATCATTAACTTCAATATCGCAGATAAAAACGGCACTATGCTCTTATGTGAAAATACACACTTTACAGAGCATGTAAAAACGAGGGTATACAATGTCAAATACACAGCTAAATATGTCTCAGGCAGCGCAGGCCGCCGGCATTACACGCAGAACGCTGTATAACCACGTCAAACAAGGAAAAGTGACCACGTCACGGGATAAAAAAAACAACCCCGTAATTGACGTTTCTGAGCTAATCCGCGCATACGGGAACGTAAGCCTACCTGTGAAAAAAATTCCCACAGTGACACACCGTGAAAATACACAGGAAAATTCCCCATCAGCGCAGCTTCAGGCTATGCAAAAAGAGATAGCAGAACTGAGACTAGCCGTAACGCATATGCTTGAAGATAAAACAGCCAGAGAAAGCGAAAGAAGACAATACGAGGAAGAGCGGCGGAAGCACCAGGAAGAGGTCAGCATGTTAAACGAGAAGTTAGAGCGGGAACTTAAGAAAGGTTTCTGGGCACGACTCAGAGGGTAAAGAGGAGTGGCCGCGCAAATGTCAAAACTAGCGCACTTACGCTTCCTCGGTTTGACAGACTTCGCTAGTCAAACACTGCGGCGAGCGTTGCGGATCTGTAAAAGCTATATATCATGCTGACAAGAGAAAAGAGCAGACAAAGAAGGACACGCCAAAGGGCGTTTTTCCATAGGCTCCGCCCTCCTGATGAACATCACAGAAATCGGATGATTTCCGGGCGCTCAAATCAGAAGTGGCGAAACCTGACAGGACTTAAAGATCCCCACCGTTTCCGATGGGTCGCTCCCTCGTGCGCTCTCCTGTTCCCACCCTGAGGATTACCCGTTGCAAACCGCCGTAAGGTGGCGTTTTCTCATTCCTTCCCATGCAACTGGGTGCCTTGTAGGTGGTTCGCTCCAAGCTAGGCTGTATGCACGAACTCCCCGTTCAGCCTGACTACCACGTCCTCATCGGATAACAAACTCTTGAAACCAATCCCGATAGACACGAAAAATCGCCACTGGCGGTAGCCATTGGTAATCTGTGTACACGGAGCGATAGAAAAGAGACTCTTGAAGTCTTTGCTGATATACAGCTACACTATGAAGACGAATTTGGTCACTGCGCTCCGTGTAAGCCAGTTACCACTGGTTCAGAAACTTGCCGGTTTACTGAACTTTAAAAAACCACCTTGCCGGGTGGTTTTTTATTTTCATATGTGTCCTAAAAGGCACATATGAAAATAAAATTAATCACAAGCGCCACTGATTAACTGATCAAACTGGTTTGCAGGGTAGAAAAACGTTTTACTATCATCTGCTTTTGATGAAGAAGTGAATCCCATTCGAGTATAAAAATTTGCTGCCCCGTCATGTGCCTCAACAAACATCGCATATATACCAATCTGCCCAGCAGTAGCCCTAACCTTATGAATAGCATCAACAATTAGCAACTCCCCAAAGCCTTTACCTTGAATGCGTTTATCTATTGCTAAACGGCCGAGAAGTACAGCTGGCATATTTGAATATGGGATTCTCTTTCGAGAGCGGCTACTTAAATGTCCACGCTCGAAAGAGGCACCACTGAGAGTGTAGTAACCCATAACTTCCGGCACTTCATCATCCGTAATTAGCAGATACCCTTTTAAAAGACTCCTCGACTGTAACTTCTCAAGTTCAGACTTCAAAAACCGATCCAAGTGCTCAATGCCACATTGGAAATTATCGAGGTTATAATCAACACAAGGGTCAAATGCCTGAAATCCTGGGATTAATCGCAAATCCAACTCTCCTGAGAATTATAGCGTTCAAAGGCTTTGCACATACTTTGCGTTGGGGCCGGCGGACGCTCCAGAGCAACCATCACTTGTTCCCATACGTCTTCTTCAACGATTAAACGTCGATGCTCATTGATAACAGTCTCAGCCCTAAAGGTTGCTGATTCCATTACAAATTGGGAAATAGAAACTTTCGATATAACTGCCGCTTCTTCTATACGGCGCTTCGCAGTTTCGGGCAGACGAAACTCGAACCGCTCCTTTCTTACTGCGCTCATAACAAACTCCTGAAACAAAGATAACAAGGATTTTATGGCTAGCGTGCCATATGCACATGTACGGACTTTTTCCGTACAACAACTTATGGCTGATTTTGATCTCATAACATGAGTCAGTCAAGAGAAGTCGGCTTACTGAAGGGGGGAGACGATGAAATATTCGTTGTGTAGTTTTTTTTAGAGGAAAAAACATTACATTTCAATAACTTAACAACTGGTCATTAACTTACTGCAACACTAAAGGCATTAGCCTTTAGTGTTGCAGTA
>CP045668.1 GCA_013457415.1 Enterobacteriaceae bacterium Kacie_13 | reverse complement strand
CCGGTGCCGCCGACGCCGACCAGCAGGTCAGAGCCCAGCGATACCCGGGTCGCCGCGCCGTCAAACACCGCGGTGCCGCTGCTGCCGGCCTCCAGCCCGAGCGACAGTCCGGAGGTGCTGAAGCTCCCGCCGTTGCTGACCGTCAGGCTCCCGGTGCCGCCCTGGCCCACAACGCTGGCCCCGCTCACGCTCAGCGAACCGTTGTCCACGGACACGCTGCCCTGAGCGTCGCCGCCCTGCCCGACCGTCAGCGTCTCGCTGTTAAATGCGCCTCCCGCGCTGAGGACCAGGCTGCCCGTCCCGGCCGCACCGACCAGCGCCGACGCCGGCGCGTTAAGCGCAGACCCCGCACCGGTCACCGTCAGGGCGCCGTTTCCGCCGGCCTGCTGGCCCAGAACCAGGGAGTCTGCGCCGCCGCCGCCCGCGGCGTCCGGCAGGTTCAGCACCTGCCCGCCAGAGACGGTCACTTTACCGGTGCCGCCGACGCCGACCAGCAGGTCAGAGCCCAGCGATACCCGGGTCGCCGCGCCGTCAAACACCGCGGTGCCGCTGCTGCCGGCCTCCAGCCCGAGCGACAGTCCGGAGGTGCTGAAGCTCCCGCCGTTGCTGACCGTCAGGCTCCCGGTGCCGCCCTGGCCCACAACGCTGGCCCCGCTCACGCTCAGCGAACCGTTGTCCACGGACACGCTGCCCTGAGCGTCGCCGCCCTGCCCGACCGTCAGCGTCTCGCTGTTAAATGCGCCTCCCGCGCTGAGGACCAGGCTGCCCGTCCCGGCCGCACCGACCAGCGCCGACGCCGGCGCGTTAAGCGCAGACCCCGCACCGGTCACCGTCAGGGCGCCGTTTCCGCCGGCCTGCTGGCCCAGAACCAGGGAGTCTGCGCCGCCGCCGCCCGCGGCGTCCGGCAGGTTCAGCACCTGCCCGCCAGAGACGGTCACTTTACCGGTGCCGCCGACGCCGACCAGCAGGTCAGAGCCCAGCGATACCCGGGTCGCCGCGCCGTCAAACACCGCGGTGCCGCTGCTGCCGGCCTCCAGCCCGAGCGACAGTCCGGAGGTGCTGAAGCTCCCGCCGTTGCTGACCGTCAGGCTGCCCGTCCCGGCCGCACCGACCAGCGCCGACGCCGGCGCGTTAAGCGCAGACCCCGCACCGGTCACCGTCAGGGCGCCGTTTCCGCCGGCCTGCTGGCCCAGAACCAGGGAGTTTGCGCCGCCGCCGCCCGCGGCGTCCGGCAGGTTCAGCACCTGCCCGCCAGAGACGGTCACTTTACCGGTGCCGCCGACGCCGACCAGCAGGTCAGAGCCCAGCGATACCTGGGTCGCCGCGCCGTCAAACACCGCGGTGCCGCTGCTGCCGGCCTCCAGCCCGAGCGACAGTCCGGAGGTGCTGAAGCTCCCGCCGTTGCTGACCGTCAGGCTGCCCGTCCCGGCCGCACCGACCAGCGCCGACGCCGGCGCGTTAAGCGCAGACCCCGCACCGGTCACCGTCAGGGCGCCGTTTCCGCCGGCCTGCTGGCCCAGAACCAGGGAGTTTGCGCCGCCGCCGCCCGCGGCGTCCGGCAGGTTCAGCACCTGCCCGCCAGAGACGGTCACTTTACCGGTGCCGCCGACGCCGACCAGCAGGTCAGAGCCCAGCGATACCTGGGTCGCCGCGCCGTCAAACACCGCGGTGCCGCTGCTGCCGGCCTCCAGCCCGAGCGACAGTCCGGAGGTGCTGAAGCTCCCGCCGTTGCTGACCGTCAGGCTGCCCGTCCCGGCCGCACCGACCAGCGCCGACGCCGGCGCGTTAAGCGCAGACCCCGCACCGGTCACCGTCAGGGCGCCGTTTCCGCCGGCCTGCTGGCCCAGAACCAGGGAGTTTGCGCCGCCGCCGCCCGCGGCGTCCGGCAGGTTCAGCACCTGCCCGCCAGAGACGGTCACTTTACCGGTGCCGCCGACGCCGACCAGCAGGTCAGAGCCCAGCGATACCTGGGTCGCCGCGCCGTCAAACACCGCGGTGCCGCTGCTGCCGGCCTCCAGCCCGAGCGACAGTCCGGAGGTGCTGAAGCTCCCGCCGTTGCTGACCGTCAGGCTCCCGGTGCCGCCCTGGCCCACAACGCTGGCCCCGCTCACGCTCAGCGAACCGTTGTCCACGGACACGCTGCCCTGAGCGTCGCCGCCCTGCCCGACCGTCAGCGTCTCGCTGTTAAATGCGCCTCCCGCGCTGAGGACCAGGCTGCCCGTCCCGGCCGCACCGACCAGCGCCGACGCCGGCGCGTTAAGCGCAGATCCCGCACCGGTCACCGTCAGGGCGCCGTTACCGCCGGCCTGCTGGCCCAGAACCAGCGTGTCGGACAGGTTCAGGATTTGCCCACCAGAAACTGTGATGTCACCGGCACCTTCCACGCCGATCAGCACGTCCCCGTCAAGCAGCACCTGGGTGGCCGCGCCGTCAAATACCGCGGTACCGATGCCGTCGGCGTCCACGCCAAGTGACAAGCCGGTAGAGGTGAAGCGGCCACCGTTATTAACCGTCAGACTGCCGGTGCCGCTCTGGCCCACGACTGTTGCACCCGTCACGTTCAGCGTACTCGCATCAACGGTCGCAGTGCCTTTAGACTCGAATAACTGCCCGAGGGTTAGCGAGCCACTACTCAGCGTCCCTCCCGAGGACAGCGCTAAGGATCCTGTTCCCTGATTGCCAATAATGCTGTCGTTGGTGACAGAAAGAGTACCGGTACCCGAGACGTTCACGCTCCCCTCGCCATCAATAAATTGCCCTGCGGACAACGATCCCGCAGAAGCGATGCCGCCATCACCGATAATGACCGTACCAACACCGCCGCTAATGCTTCGGGAGCTAGGTTCGCCCCCCAGAGACAGTTCATCAGTAATATTGAGAACGCCACCGCTGTTAATATTAACAGTGCCCCTCGCTTCGCTCCCCTCTCCTACGGATAAAGATGCCGCACTTATCGTGCCCCCGGAGGAGAGCGTCAGGTCACCTATACTGGCACTTTGAGATCCCACTATCAGTTTGCCAATGTTGGAAATCTGGCTTCCCGCCCCTGTAACATTGACAGAGCCCGTAGTAGCAGCACTGGCGCCACCAGTTGTGTTAGTCGCCACCGCCATTTCCCCCCCGCCTACATTCACTACAGCCCCACCAGACACGGTGAGGAAGGAATGTAATTCTCCCCCGTTGGGATCATTTTGAGAGACAGTTAACTCGGATGTATTGATTAGAGTACCCACGCCATCAAAAAGGGCGTTGTGAATATTAGAACTCCCTTGGCCTTTTAATCCTATATAAAATACACCCGTATTATTTAGAATACCCCCGTTGGTAACGTTGAATTGCGTTCCTCCACTATCACCACTATCACCAAGGGTAATTCCTTTTGAAGTTAACTGACCACCGGAGGTAAGAGTCAATGCGAAGATGTCACCACTATCCCTTGCACCCAGTAATAATCGAGAAGAAGATGAAACACTGGCACCGTTATCAATCACTATCTGGCTGCTCCCCCCTTGCCGAGCATCGATACTCTCTGATATGAGGCTGCTCCCGTTGCCGGAAACGCTCAGACTTCCTTTGAAGTTAATATCTTCAGCCGTCATTACCCCGCCGTCAGTAATGTTTAGACTACCCCCATTTCCGCTTAGAAATTCCACACGTGTAACATTCAGCAAACTTCCCGCACCATCAATATTGATTGCACCGCTCGCCCCCGGATTCACTCCTGCGTTTAAATCAGCGCCATTTACCACGGTGCCACCGTTGATTGTTAGTTCGCCTGATGGCGTATCTAGCGTTCCAGGGACAGTTATGCCAACGTTGATAGTGCCTGCACTCACCACCGCATCACTTGAAGAGGTTTGATTGGTATCCCCGACGGCGACATAAGAAGCGTGTGCCTGTAAGGACAGTAATAAAGACAGCGTAATGGCGTTAAGAACAAACGGTTGATATTTCATTTAAATACCCCAGAATGTCAGATAAAAAAGAGGAAAATAAGGTATTAGTCTTAGGCTGTTGGATGTGAGTTAAGTCGGTTTTATTAAAAAAGTTTGATATCGCGACAATGACCTAAAGCATTACCATTACTTGGGAAGGATTGAAGTAACTACAGCTGAAAATAAGTCACAATTTCAAAATAGTAATAGATTTGGATTTTGTCAGCATGTTGCATCATATAAACTTGGCTTTCGTGACAGGGGGGAATTCCGGTAGCGCCTAAGGGTGTAAAGCTCGATAAGATCAATAACCGTATATAATTGCCAGTATTGGGCTGGATAAGCTACCGCAATAGCAGCGAGGTTGTGGGTGAGGTGAAAAAATTATAGTCAGCCAGTCATGGGGTTAGTGTTAAATCAGCATTCAGACGGAACCCACCGAGGCGAGTCAGGCTTCGGTCTGAATGTTGTAGGGATCCTAGCCCTTTATGGTGGGGAGGATGTCAAAGAGGTTTTCCTGTTAGTTAAACATGGTTGTTACATGTACCGTGGACGAGAAATCCCCCGGAGTTACTACGGCTTTTGTTCGTTCCCACGACGGTGTTACAGTGCCCGCTGTAGAGAGCGGGTACCAAGCATCGGGTTCGATTTCCACGTCCCCGCCAGTCAAAACCACCCCGACTCCCTTACTGCCGTTATCATCTTCGAACACGGAACCCGTGTGTGTCGCACTAGAATACTGCACGGTGACAGAGTCTGCATACGAGGCGTGGCAGTCAACAACAGTCACCGCGGGTGCAAACGGCAATCTGTCACCTACCCCTCCCTTTCTGGAATATGCCTGGCCTTCCACACGATTTGTTCCCATTAGGCATGGTTCAACCACGGGCACTATTGATCCGCTCACCACCCCGGAATAGTCGGCGCCGTCTGCATAGTTATGAAGAGTTATGACTGATGAAAAGGTGTATGGTTCGTTGGTAAACTTTGCGTCGGTACTAACGATAGGATACGCACTCGTAATCCCCGCACTTAACCATGATATTGGCACCCAGGCTTGTGTCGACTCCACGTCGGTCGTTGTTGTAAGATTACGCAGGTTAACAAAGGCCGCCGCACCATCACCCACATTCAGCGTCAAAGTAGCCAAATGACTAGGCCCGAAAAATCCGTATGCATCATCCTCCCCCTCCCCACGACCCCCTCTCAGATTTGAGTTCCCCGATGTTGTAATACTATACCGCCCGGGAGGACAAGCCAGCGTCCCCCAATTACCATTCCACCCGGGGTCCAGCTGCATCCGCATTTCTTTCCCGTTATACGTCAAACGCGGGGTCCACTGTGGCAGTGTTATATCTGACGGGCTCCCCGTGCAGCTGTTGGCCGCGTATAAAGGCAATGACATAAATACAGCAACGATTAAGATTTTTTCCATATTCACAAGTCCATTCAAGAGGTTATAGCCGGATAAGGTCCCACCCGGCGGTTACTGTAGGACGCTGAAGGATTCGCCCACACACTTATATTTACTACGACCGACAGCGGGTTATCCGTATATTATCTCCGGTTGTGGAGCATTCGAGATTGATGGTCATACTTCTCATAAAAGCCCACACACGTTGCAACTGTAGTGGCCAAAAAATTGCCCACGGCTTTAGAGTTTTTCCAGAACAATCGTTCTGATTCATGGGGCGTCAAACCCCACTATATTAATAAGGTCGAAGCCGGCTGTAGTAACCCGTTATATAATCCGTTAACCCACAAGAGGTGGCATCCAAATTCAGGGAAAAAACACCTAAAATAAAGCAATTCGATAGTCCAATTTAGCCCCAAACACTTTAAACTTTGGAGCCTTAGGAACTGTCTAAAATTAGGATTGAAAAATACATGCTGTCGGACTGTTATCGAAAACCAATTCCGAATTAGACTGTCGTCAGCTACTGAATGTAAATGGGTAAAATACAACGCTCGTTACCGTGAAAGCTCGTCATTTATCTTTAATGTCGGTTCGTAGGTTCATGAGAATTTGTTGTTTTATGCGCTTGCGCATAGAGGCGCCAACGCACGTTGAATATGGCTCTATCGGTGACTGGTGCCGTGACGCAACCGCCCCATTCCTCGGTCTGGTCTAGTAAAAGTTGACAACCCATTAAGCGGCAACTTCATCTGAATGCCTCCCGGAAACCTCGGGCTTCAGGCCGGGGAGGAAAGGAGGCAGTTTTACGACTTACTCGGAACGACCGAAGGTGACGCTCAAGGCAAAAAAACGATTAGCTTATTAAGTTAGAAGTTATAAACACGCGTTACCGAACGCTTTTCCTCTTCAGTAAGCTGATCGCCATGTACATACTGACTAGTACATGCCGGGGGCGCAGTGAATAAACAAGGTTCCATGCCTTTATACATGGACACAAGCCCTTTGACTTTAAAACCATCAGCAACCCAAACCGCGACAGGATAAATAGCAATTTGGCCTGATTCATTCTGAACTCGAAGGAACCAGTTTTGCGCTTGGGTAATACTTGTATACCCTTGTTTTTCAGTTGAATGTGTCATTGTTGCCTCAAAAGTTAGTTGATTGCTTAACAAGTTAATAACCTGATAAGCCCCTAGCTTAGTCTCAATGGATACATTGATAAGCGAACGGCTTAATTTTCTATCCTATTGCTCCCAGAGACCCTCGAAACCATCAGATGGAAAAGTACAGTCTCATTCTGGCAGATTTCCGCCTGCCAGCCGCATTGGTCTAGAAGTTTATGCAGACCTGCCACGTCGCCGGTAATTCTGGCCATAAGCGGATGTAATTGCTTCCCATCATCATCAAAAGCGGTATCGAGAGAAGAATACGACAGGTATACCGCATTCACTCCGTCATTCATTGCCACCGCATTTCTGCCTGTCCATTCTCTGTCGGCAAGTAACCTGTATACCCAGTGCATTTCTTTGGCGGTTTCGAGGGCGTACGTCAGCCTAAATAAATCATTCTGCGCTGACAGTTCACCAGTACATGAGCGCCAAAGATAATCGATCTTATGCCGCATTTTGGCTCGCGGTCCCAGCGTACGCCCCTGTTTCAGTAACCATTCGATATCGGGTGCCGTCTCTCTGGGAAACCGATGCTGCTTGAGTGCAGTAGCCAGCCAGCGCGTCAGAAATACATTTTCCTGATGTTCAGAGCTTACCTGACCATCACGCTTTGCCAGGTGCAGGGCGATCATGGCACACCAGGCGAGATGGCCAGACTTCTTTGTCAGTGATTCGGTATGCACGTGTATTGTTTCTCCGGGACGTTATCCATTATGCGCCATGGTTGAACGTTGAACATGCTCAATTATACACCTGAATTTTGACATCCTTCCTGCCCTAAAGGACTGGGAGCCCTACGGCGTTCAGATCAAACTCCCTGAAAAAAAACCTCACTTACCACTCCGGGCAGTAAGTGAGCAGCAAATAATTCGGCCAACACCAGGGAAGGTTTTGTTATAGCGTGAGTGCTTGAATTTTTAATTAATTTAAATCAAATTATTAGTTTTAAATCAGTAATAGTTCATCAAAATCAGTGGATTTGGTTAATGAGTGCGCGCACAGATAAGAATTTGTTTTATGCGCTTGCACATAGAGGGGGCAGTTTGGGGGGATATCGCGGGGCTGGCTGGGCGGAGTTGGGCAGTCTGCCGGCAAAACCCAACCGGGCGCGGTACTATCTCAAAGAGCTAACAAGAAACCCAGAATTAACGTTGTCGTTAACAATTCTCAATACCTGACCATATGAAAGTTCATTTCCAGCTTGATCATAAAATACCGGCTTACCATTAGAATGGTCTTTGCATGTTAATGTTGTTTTAATACTTCCATTAAAAGAATTATCATTGAATGAGTGAACGCCATAATCTTGACGTTTGATAGAGTCTTTCGCCCTGTAATCCACTTTACCATCCATACAATAAACACCAATAGTATTCTGAATATCAGCACCATAAAATGCCCCAGACTCTTTATATTTACCCACCTCATAGTACATTGTTGTGCCTAAAAAACCGAGAAGGGCAATTAATGATATCGGTAACAACCCATCAGAAACTGAAATCTTTTTTCTAACAATACGATATAAATAAAAAATCACCCCAACAACAGTAACTACAGTTATTACATTCATTTTTTATCCTATTCCTTTAGTGTTTTATAAGCAGTAGATAATGACACTCTATTTATTAAATACCCAATAGCACACAGAATCATGAAGCAAAATATAATTACAGAAACCACGCACTTATTTTAAATGTTAACTTTAAGGTTTTTTGAACTTGTAGTTAGATATCAAAATTATATTTTTTTATCTTTTTTCTATACTCTTCTTGCTGTCTATTCCTTTCCTCTTCTTCACTGTCTCGCTTAAGTTTTTTTACCCCATTGAGACACAAGAATACTAAGCAAAGAATAGAAATGAGAAATAAATCGAACATATAAAACTCAAATATACCGTACATGTACAACCTCTCTATTAAATTTGTACGTTCGAGATTCGTATTCCCCTATCATTTTTTATTGAGTTACTTCCGTAAAATGATAGTGGTTCACAATTAAATTATCATCTTTAATGATGTTCAGCAATCGTTATAGTAAATGTCCGCAGATAATTTTATTTTAGCAAATCGTCGTGCCATGAGGTACTGATATTCATCCCCAGTGACCTCTCCTGACGCATTCTCCTGAATATGGTGGTGTATGCCGGAACCGCCGAAATTTCCGTGAGGCATAAGTTTTGGCGTTCGGCGGCCTGTACGCAAGACCGTCGATAATCGGGCAGCAAAGGAATGACAAATTGGTAGCTAAAAATCACTGATTGCAACGTATCACACAGCTTGTACACATCGACTCTTATTGAAGGCACCATAATCTGACGCATTGATTTGTATACAAATTACTCACAAAAGAGTCGGAATCCTGACAACGGAAATTTCGACGGTTCCGGCGCAGAACCCCGTTAAGCTCAAAACGATTAATGGGTAATTTCCGAATTCCAAACGGCCCCCCTTATAGTGGGGGAACCGTATCAGTTCATAATATTAGCCACTGATTTTGCTAATTGAGCTTCCAGCACTGGTTTCGCCTCTTCGAATTTCAAATTCACCTTATTGGCGTTGGAAACAACCCGCGTTTGGTATTTCATCCGGTTACCTTCTTCACTGCTTGTTTGCAACTTAATGCCAGATGTACCCTGACGTAATGCTGCCACGTTATCAGTTGTCACTGCAGATTTACTTCGCTCCGAAATTTGAAGATCGGTAACCATCGTGTAATTAACATCTTCAACCAGAGCGTCTGCAGCCATCCCGGCCAATCCAGTTGCAAGTCCTACGCCCAAAATGGCGCCTCCCGAAGTGGTATTATAGGCGGTAATACCTGCTCCTAAAGCCGCGCCTGCAGCTGCGCCTTCAAACCCTGTTGACAAAAAACCCTGGGACTGACGAAGATCCATTTTCTCTGCCTTCAGCACATTTACCTGGATCCAGTAATAGGCGTTGTCTGCCGACGAAGTGACAGAATATCCTTTAGCCTGCAAATCCTGCGTTAAAAGGGGTTTCAGCTCACCTAAATCTTTGTCTGATGTATTCCTAATCTGAAGGTAAACTGTTTTTTCACTTGATGGTTCTAGCCAGACGGTCTGACTCATCTGGGTTTTAACATCTAGATTGCGTTTTTTAATTGCAGTTCCCATTGCAGAGCACCCGGAGAGGACGAGACATGATGCGACCACCGTCGCAATAAGTGTATGGCGGTTTATCAATTGTTATTTCCTTGTCAAAATACGGGAGAGGATCTCCCACAATATTTACCTAACTGATTAGACGAATAAAACTTGAACTTAACTGCTTGCTTTTACTGTCATGAAATAAAAATTCTTAACCGTACATCAGGTTTAAAACAACCGGCTTTATAAGGGATTAAATTGTTTACCAGCTGTAAGGCGACAATGCCGGTTGGCCGGATTTTTGTCAGCGATTCAGTGCTCAGAGATTTTTACTGCTTCCTGTCGTCATCTAACTTCACACATACCCACATAATTAACATGGTTAATTATACCTCGACGATTAATTTAACTTAAGTAATTTTAAAGAAGAATTTTTCAGTTATGCGTTTACGCATGAAGGCGACAAAAATTGCGCCTTAGAATACCGTTGTCTGATGGTCGCCGTGACGCGGCGAAGCCGCCCCGTTCTGATAGATATCACCAATCCCACCCCTCGCCCTGCCAGACAATATCCGCTTATAGCCATGATAGGCATTATTGCGCCGTCGGAGTGGTCACGGTAAGGCCGAAGGCCGTAACCGGGGCGTATCTCCGCGTTAGCGCCTTTAGGCGCTTACGGGCGTGTATACAGAGCCTTCCGCGATACTACTCACAGCAACATCAATCTTATAGTTACAACATTCACTCTAAAGCGACACGGTTCCGGCCTTTGGCCGGGACGGCGGCGTTTTGCAGTGGTGAGGGGCGGCTCAGGGATTGCCGCTGTGCGCGGTCTATGTCGTTCAAGTTTACTGAATGCTGTAACTAAGTTGGTGGGTTGGGTTTGGGGCCGCCGTTGGCGGTGGGAGGCACTTTATCCCTTTGGCTGTGGGCGAAGGGTTTGATGCTGTCATTGTGTTTTGCCCGTAACGAAGTGGAGGGAGGTACTTTTAAGAGCAAGCGAATGCGGCTCGTTAAGTACTCCTCTTTTTAGAGGCTTATTTTGTTCAGGAATAACGTTCGAAATTAATGATAAATACGGGGGTGCTTTCGAAGTTAACTGTAGCCTTCGAAGTTAATGGATTGCGTTTTCACTCGTTGGGTGCAAAAAGGTGGGGGCCGTGCGTTAGGGGTGGCCAGAAAACAGCCGAAATGGTCGTTCAGGGGGCGGCAGGGCTGGGAATATCGCGGGTGGGCAGATGCAGGGCATGGGACATCCCCGCGCGGTCAGCACGGTTCAAAAGGAAGAGAGATTAAGGCTTAGAGCGCGCCGGCGCGTTCGAGCAGCAGCCGGTAATAACTCTCAGGGTCGCTATGACGAAGTCCCGGCTGTTCCTGGCTCAGCGTCTGCTCAAGCGTATTCACCTGATGCGGCATCACTCTCGCACTCGTGGACCAGGCAATATATGCCTGATAGTACGGGTTCTGACGCTTGGCCTTCGCCCTGGCCAGCGACCGCAGATTTCCGTCTGTGTCGTCCAGCAGCTCGTCGAGGCGCTCACCGTTTTGGCGGTTGAGCTTGTCCAGTTCGCCTTCCAGCATGGACACTTTGGCCTGTTTTTTTGCCGTCAGGTCAGGACTCACGACCCAGCGCTTGATTTGCTTTAGCCGGTTGCGCAGCGAGTGTTTGTCTTTAATATCGAGGCCGATGCGCTCGATGCGCAGCAGATGCCGCTCGTATTTTTTACGCAGGCTTTCCGTCAGGCCATTTTTTATCGCCCACGTCCGGAACTGCCCCAGCCATTGACGGATCTCTTCGACAGCAATGCCGCGCGACGTGAAGAATTTTTCTGACAACCAGATACGCAGCGGCTTGTTCTGGCCGCTGTCGGTATCTTTATCATGATCGACAAGGACGTATTCGAGTTGTTCCTGGACGGACAGGGCCTTTAGCGGGCTGTCATAGGCCTTACGCCCGCTTTCATAGACGTGCAGCTGTCCCATGGCGGCCGCGATTTGTTCAAACGGGGCCATGATCTCGAAAGGGTAATCACTATCGGGGTTGTAGTCGCAGTTTGCCGCCAGCGCCATAGACAGCGCGTTCAACGCTTCACAGCTTTCTGAACGTGCGCTGATGCGCATTGGCTTTGGCTTAAAGTGCGGATCGCTACGGCGCGCATAAGGAATGTAACCGACGCGGCGTAGCGCAATCAGGTCCTGATTACGGTGCCAGTCATGGCTCTGCATACGCGCAACAACTTTGGCCGCCATACCGCGAGGCACAGCGCAGCAAAGCTGCGGCGTATTTCGCCGGTGAATTTTGGATTGACCGCGACGCAGGGCGTTAGCCTCACCGCGACGGGTAGTCCGAATTTCAGGTGATGAAGAATTAAGGGAGACGTTATTCACGCCTATCCGCGCTTACAATGCGCGGCAGGAGTAACACCTTAAGGTATTGCACTTTTTTCGGCACGATACTATACTCCCCGCATAGAGTGATTGTTTCTCTATGCAGTTTTGTGGGACCCCGATGAACCTTCTCTTTCCGGCAAGTTAGATAGAGGTTGTCGGGGTTTTTTGCTTTTCAGATTCCGGTAACTAAACCGTCGAACCTGATCCCTGCCACCTTATGGCGTGGCCAGCCTAAAAAGTCCTTTATGATCCGTAATCTAGCACTCGCGCCTTAGATCGGTCAACACAAAGGTAACACGCATTACTTTTTAGCTTCTTGCTCAATCAATTTTGACACAAGCTCGCTCTGGGTAAGGCCGTTCTTGGCGCAAATATCCAATAACAAGTCTTTAGTTTCCGGTTCGATAAACACCTTCAACTCTTTATGCGTAATGCGCTTACGTGCAATCGCCGCTTTTTGCTTTTCAGCACCAGTTAGCGGATTCCCCTTTCGATAAGGGCGTTTCGTTATTTCTGATGCTTTCTCTGAATTCATTAATTGCGTCATTTCAGCCCCCTCAAGGATCTGAGTAAGGATCGTTTCGCAAAGATTACTACAAAATCCTGTGGTTAGCAGTAAATGTTCAAAAGGGCGTGACGTTCGCACTTATTTTGCCGAATAATAACGAAAACACGCCTTTTACTCTTTGGCCTCACTCTCCGAACGTTTTCTCGATCACAATCTCTCGCTCCATTTGCTGCAGCCGCGTTGCGGTGCGCTCCTGCAGGGCCACCTGTTGCACGGCAGGGTCCTGTGAAGGGTCGTCACGGGCTGGCATACGTCCAGCTGCCTCAGAGAGAGCTTTACCGTCCAGTTCTGGCTGGCCTTTCGCCTGCCCGACACGCGCCGCCTCGGCGGCCAGGCGCACTTTTTCTTCCTCCGGCAGCACGGCGACGTCCCGGGCCGCTTTATCCAGCGCGGCCTGTTTCTTATCATCCTCCGGCGCAATAAATGGCAGCGGCTCACTCTCCGGCTGCTGCGCCTGACGCAGCGTGTCTTCGTCGGTGGCCAGCCGGCTGCCCGTGATGCGCGACAGGTTGTGCGGCGTACCTTCGCCGGCAAGGCGGACAAGGACACCGCTGTCCGGGTGTTGGTGGGCTAACGCCAACCCTTCAGCCATGCTGCCCGCCACGTGCGTATCACCGTTACGGCTGACCTGCAGCCCGGCAAAGCGGGCATCGTCATTGCCCATCACACGCGGCGCACCGTCCAGCCATGCGCCGCCGCCCTGCGGCATATTGCGCACCTCATCGAGATAGACGCCGGCGCGCTTGCCGTTGCTGTCCCAGACCGGCAGTGCAATATGGGGCTGCGGGTATTTCTTTCCGGGCGCGATGAATTTCGCCATGCTCTCACCGTTATCGAGGCCGCTGGTCTGCAGCAGCTTCCGGCCCAGCGCCGTGTCGGCGAGCGGCGTGGCCGTCGACAGCAGCCGTTCGGCCACCTGCGCCGCGCGGTCGGTGTCGTGGTGCAGCAGGTCGTGCGCGGAATGGCGGTCCGCCTGGCGGTCGAGCTGCCTAAGCCAGCCCTCGCGGTCGTCGGTATAGACCTGTACGTGCTCCTTTGCGCGTGACAGCGTCACGTATCCGGCCTCGCGCGTCGCCATGCGTTTGCGCCCGCCCTCCGCCCCTTCCAGCGTAATGACATACCGCTCGCTGGCGCCCTGCGCCCCGTGCGCCGTCACCGCGTACGCTAAGTCAATATGCCCGTCTTCAGGCAGGCGCCCCGGCTCCAGCACTTTTTCCTGCTCGCCGTTGCTGAGCGTGATGCGCCCGCTGTTTTCCAGTTTGCTGACCCGCCACTGGCTGTTGGCCACCACGCCCCGCTCGTTGTCGCTGCGGGTAAAGCGCATGCGGTCGCCGGTGCTGACGGTGATGTCGCGGGGAACGTACAGCGAGATGTCCTGAGTGCTGTTCTCAAAATTCGATATCAACGTCGGTTTACCGGCGTCATCGGTGAGCGTCACCACGCCCTGCGCCGTGTCGACGCCGGTGACCCTCAGATGCTGATTATTCATCACGGCAACGTGCCCCACGTGGGCGCTGAACCCCGCCGCGCTGCGCAGCGCGTTGTCCGGAACGCGGGCAGGCTCCAGCACGGTGATGGCCAGCTCCGCCTTGCCCAGCTCGCCGTTTTCTTTTAACGCCGCGTGAATGCTGCTGTTGATGGCGTGGCGGTCGGCGTTCAGGTGGGCCACGACCAGCGTCTGCGCCTGCGCGACCGCCGTGCGTCCGGCAAAGTCCCGGGTGATGGCGTCGATAACGTCCGCCGGCTCCGGGCTGGCTGTCAGGATGGTGTCCTGTACAGCGGCAACCGGTGCGGTCTGCCCTTCCGCAGAAGCCCTGATTTCCATCACCGAAGAGGACGGCGCCCAGGCATCGGTTTTACGATGAATTTGCGCAGGCGACACCGCTTCCACCTTCTCCAGCGCCCCGCGGGCGTCGCCCTCAATCATGCTGTAGATAGCCGGGCGCAGCTCAGGCGTCTGACGCACGATGTCCTGCATCACGGCGGTGTCGATGGCGCTGCGGCTCTGCACCAGCCGGAACGGCTGGCCGGGTTCGATGGGCTGCAACTGTGCGACGTCGCCGCTGCTGATAGCCCGTCCGCCCGTGTCCGCAACGCGCTGGTAAAGTTCCGCCATGTCGCGGTTGCCGACCATCGAGGACTCATCCACCAGAAACAGCGTGTTGCCGTAGTCGGTCTTTTCACCGGCAAGATTTTTCTGGCGTTCCTCGCTCAGAAACGACGACAGCGTCTGCGACCGTACCCCTACCGACTGCATTTCATGCACGGCGCGGTGAGTCGGGGCCAGGCCGATAACCTCCGGGCGCTGGCCCTCCGGCAGGCCGTCGAGCGCCGCCATCACGGCCTTAAACTGGGTGGTTTTCCCGGTGCCCGCGTAGCCCTGAATAGCAACAAAGCGGTCGGGGCTTTCGAGGATAAGTTTGGTGGCCGCCTGCTGCCCGCCGGTCAGCCCGTCGAGGTATTTCTCCGGCACGGTGTCCATCAGCGGCGCGACGGCGTTTTTGCCCTCCGCAACCGTGCGGATGATGGATTTCTCCATCTCATAGGTGACGCGAGGCACGACCAGGCCGCTGCCCACCCCCGCCACCGGCGACAGGCTGATAAGGGCGCCGCCTTTAATCTGGCGGTCGATTTCAGCACCGACCTGAGACACCGTGACGTCCGTCGACCAGCCGAGCGAGGCGGACATCAGGGTGGCCTTGCTAAACGCAATACTTTGCGACTGCGCGCGGCTCAGCCCCAGCGCGACGGCCTGCGCCACCGGCGTGTGCAGCGCGTCGCGGTTTTTCAGCATCGCGGCATCGAGGTTTGCCTCGCCCGCCTGCGCTTTGACCTGTTCACTGGCCAGCCTGAAGTTAGGATTGCTGGCGAGGCGCTTCTCCGCCCTGTCCTGCGGCAGCGCCGTATACAGCCGGGCCTGACCCCCGCTGCGCGCCATCTGGTTTAGCGTGGCGGTATTCATGTCCCGCGTTCCGGTGGCAGCCAGCAGGATATTCCCCTCGCTGACGCTGGCCCCCAGGCTTTCCACAAAGGCCGGCGACAGCTTCAGAGCGCGGGAGGTATCCAGCGTCAGGGACGCGCCGTCGCGCTCGACGACCAGCCCTCCCTGATAAAAGCCGGTCACGACCAACGCGTCGCGGGCCTTAATTTTCCCGTTCAGCTCGCGCCCTACGGCCATCAGCGGCTCACCCACCGCAACCGGCACGGTGCGCTCGGCAAACAGGCTCCAGCTGCTGTCGAGCTGGTTAATTTTCTCGACCCGAACGGCGCCGTCTTTATCCCCGACCAGGCGCAGCGTGTTGGTGCTCTCGGTCACGCGCTCCACCTTGTACCGGTGCATCTCTTTGGTCTCTTTGTCCCACTGCTCCATCACCATGCCGGCGCGGTACATATCGCGCTGCCCCCGGGTTTTGGCATCCAGCCAGACCGGCTGGATAACGGTCAGCGCCGTTTCCGCTTTCCCGAGCTGGCCGGTGGCCTGCATTTCACTGCGAATAGCGGCGGTTAACAGCGCCTGTTCGCGGGGGCTGCTGACCTGTGCCACCACGGTTTTCCCCTCCGCTTTCAGCTCGGCGTAGTCCTGCGCCAGCCTGTCGTAACGCTGGCGTTTATCACTTTCACTCACCACGGTGGTCGTAAGCTTTTGCCCGTCATAAAACCGGTACTGCGGCACGCCGGCGTCTTTAAGCACCGAAAGGGCGTTGCCGGTGCCGGTGCGGTTCTCACTGTCGATAAACAGCATCTGCACGCCCTGCGCCTGCCCTTTTTCCAGTATCAGCAGGGTTTCTTTTAGGGAGAGCTTCTCGGCCTGGGCGACAACTAACGTACTGTGCGCAGGCAGCGTCAGGTCGGCGGTCAGGCGGCTGCGCGACATCACCCTGCCTTCAAGCATCGGGTCTTTTGACAGGAACGCCTGCCCGCGAACGTCGGCCGCCAGCACGGTGACGTCCCGGCCCATCTCCCCCGCCATGATGGCCGCGTCGGCCACCCGTTCACGCAGCTGCGCCGCGCCGCCGCGCCCGGAGAGAATGGCCACCGACGCGTTGTCCTGGGCCAGCACGGAATAGGCATCGGCATAAGGGCGGGCGCGTTCGACGGCCCGCTCGGGGAAGTGGAGTACGCGGTTTTCCTGCATCGCGCTTTTGGCAAGCGTATGCACGCTGAGTTCGTTCAGCAGGTGAATGTCGGAGGTGAAGATACCCTTCTCTTTGTCCAGCGGGATAACGCGCTGCTGCCCGATGGCCACCTCGATACCTTCGCGCACCGTCGCGAACAGCCCCGGCCCTGCCGGCAGCTGGCTGGCCGTTTTAGCCAAAAGTTCCGAGTAGGTAAACTGCACTTTGCTGTCGCTGAGAGTGGAAATCGCGTTGCCGATGGCGGTGACCATGTCAGGGGCAGCGCCCGCAGGCTCGCTCATCTCCGCCCCGCGCAGCTCACGCGCCTTCGCCCGCCCCACGAAGTCCGGCAGGTCAAAGCCGGTCGCCTTCAGCCGGTCGTTCCACTCGGCAACCAGCACCAGCGGGTCAGAGGCCACCTTGGCCTTGCGCGTATCGAGCGCGGCCACGTCGCGGGACCGGAGCGAGGCGTCGTCGCCCACGGTGGCACTGATGGTCTGGCTGCGCTGTGAAAACGCCCCGACCGGCACCCCTTTAATCTCCCACAGCCCGTTTTTACCGGTGCTGTGCGTCTCAAACCCCATTTTCTCCACCGCCAGGCGCAGCGAATGGCGGTAGATGTTGCCCAGCGCCACCTGGTTGGCGTACATCGTCTCGGAAAAGCCGGTTTTCATTTTTGTGTCGCTGGCCAGCGCCCGCCATTTGCCCTCCGCTTCGGTGGCGTTAAACACCAGTGCGTGGGTGTGCAGCTGCGGGTCAAGGTCGCGCGAGGTGTCGTGGTTATAGAGGGCGGCAACGATATTGCCGGTCAGCACCGTCTGCGTCTGGCCGCCGTCGGTAATGCGGGCGCTGGCCAGCGCCTCGACCTCTTTCATCGCCACGCCCACGGCCACGTTGTGGGCGTCCAGCAGGCGCTTATCGCCGCCAATCAGGGCCAGCATCGAGACGCTTTTGGGGGCTGAGAACGTCAGGTCATAACCCGCCCGGTGGGTCTCTTTGCCGTTCTCCACGCGCGAGAGCACCGACCCGTCCGGCAATATCCCGTGGCGCATGGCGTCCATCTGGGCATCGATAACCGGCCCTGACAGGCCAAGCTTTTCGGCCCCCTCGCCCATCCAGCGTGACGACAGGCTGCCCAGCACGTAATAGTTATCCTGACTGGCGTAATAGCCGGCGTCGCCGGCCATCGGACTGATAGTCATCATCGGAAGAAGCCTCCGAATTCGTCTGTTCTCAGGTCATGAGCGGCGTGATTGATGTTCACCTCTTCGCGACGCGTCGCCTCCTGCGTTTCAGCCTGCGCGGCATACTGCTCATAGGCGTCATAGTCAACGATTTCGCCGTCTTCGCTCATGCCAGGGGGAAGCTCAATATCGATTTCTTCATCACGCCCGCCCGAGGCCGGGCCGTTGGCGGTCGCGACGGCGGCCGTGGTCGCCGCCGCGGCGTTAACAGGCGTGGCAACGGCAGAGACCACCGGTGTGCTCTGCGACGCGGGCGCGGGGGTAGGGGTGGCCTGATTTTCGGCGGTCGCAATCACCTCGGCAGGGGAAACCTGGGCGGCAGCGCCGCTTTCAGCCGCCGTGCCCTCTTCGTTAAACAGCCTGTCCATGGACCGCGCTTCAACATCGCGCTTCTCCAGCTCGTCTTCCAGCTGCGGGTCGAGGCTGGATTCGACGTCGCGTTCAATAAGGGGGTCGGCAATTTGTGGCAGCTTCTTATATTTAAGGGCCATTTTAACCACCGGATAATCGCCCGGCAGGGTGACGAAACACTCCAGATCGTCCAGTTTCTGGACGTCGGTGTAGCTGATGATATTCACCCGCTCCTCTTCCTTGCCAAACGAGATACCGTCACGCACCGACTCATTACCGAAGCTGGTCTGCTCGCTGAATTTTTTACGCACGGTTTCGCCAATATCTTCGGCCACGAACTTCGAGACGTTGGCACTGGGCGAACGGAAAAAGTACTTGGTGTTGAGCAGGTCAAACATCGCTTCGGCATACTTGTTGCCGTAGATTTCTTCGAGCTGCGGGTAGGACTGGAAGCCCAGCAGGAAGCAGCCGCCAAACTTACGCGCCTCGGCGATGATGGACGGCAGGCCTGGCAGCTTGTGCAGGGACGGCAGTTCGTCGTAGAAAAACCACACGCGCCGATGGCGGTTCTCCCCCATCGACAGCAGGCTGTCGGCGGCGATGCTGAGCCACATAGAGATAACCGGCTTGAGCGACTCGTGGTCCTGCTGGTTAGAGGTGATAAACAGCCACGGATTCTTGGCCCCAACCCGGGTGCCCTGCATCCATTCGCGGATGGTAAATTTAGGCTTGCCGCTTCGCTCGATGCCCTGCAGATAACGCATCGCCTTGACGTAGTTGGTCAGCACGCTGCGGATAGAGATGGCGGTTTTCTCAATTTTCCCGTCGACCAGCGTGGCCGCCGGCGTGCCGGCGAGAAACTCGCGCAGCTTGTCGAGTTTGATGGCCAGCAAGGTACGCAGAAACTTGTTGTAGCTCAGTTCCGGGTCTTTGCGCATGCGGTGCGCGGCTTCAGAGAAAATGGTGCGTGCCGATCCCTGCCAGAAGGGGTCTTCTGACGCACCCATCGGGATCAGCGTAGTGGAGACGGTTTCTAATGAGGGCAACGTCGGGCACTCCCGCCACATGTCCCAGTTGGCGCAGCGGCTGTCCCGTGGGTTAAGGATGATGTCTTTGGTTTCGTCGTAATACTCTTCAACAAAGGTGCAGCCTTTGTCATAGATAATGACCAGGTCACCGCGCTCGCGCAGGAACGACAGGAATTTACGCATCAGCGTCGACTTACCGGAACCGACGGTGCCGTGCATGCCGAAGTTCTGTATTTCGCTGTCTTTCTTGATAGGCAAATGGTCGACTTTAATATCGGACGCCTGACCGCGACTTTTCATCATTTTGGCCACGGCTTTCGGGTCGGTGTTTAATACGCGCCCGCCGGTGATTTCATCCTCACTCTGCTTTTGGCCGGTGCGGGCTAAATACCAGTAAAAGGCCAGCGCCCCGAGAAACACCACCACCATCGATATAAGCGCGGAAATAATAAGCTCCTGCTTAAGTAACAGTCCGCAATAGGAGGTATAGGCATCGTTCACGATCTGCACGGCGGTATAATGGAGTTTTTTGCCGTAATAATCTAAATGGTACAGCGTTGGATTGACCATGCGTTTTTGAAACGGCGCAATGGTTGAGGCATACCAGTACATCAGCCCATTCATGATGTTCTGCGTACTCATGCGAATGAATAATGTCGCCACCGTCATGATCATAAATGACATGATCATATAAAACGAAATGATGTTGTTTATTTGCAGGAACATCCGCAGGCGCATAAACGCAACCTGCCCGCCCTGCGTAAAATCGCGGGAGCTTAGGCTCATAACCTTTCCTTAGGCAAAGGGAGGGCCATGCCTCATGCCGTAGCGTGAGGCTTAGCAGTCAAATTCAGTCAGTGTTTACTCGGGGTTTTTAAGCGTACTTTCAGATTCCTCACCCCGCCATGCGGATATAGCGGCGCTGAAAAGTGACAGGTCATAACGCCCAATGTCGGCTAAAAAGATCATGAAGGTTATTATGAAAGTCAGGAAAAAAAATACTATACAGGCAACAGGTATAAAGATGTCAGTCATTCTGAGAGCCAGGGTAAATATCACGTACATAGATATCACAAAAAATGCATAATATTTTATCTTGGTTTTCACAAACTGAATAACAATAGATCCCTGCCTTACCTTCTCTGGTAAGGAATAATATTTCGCGCTCAAACCAAAGCAGCTTAAAAGAATAATAAAACCAATGCCGACAGCCATAACAATTGAAAATCCACCACTGAAATTATCGGTGGTGAGGGCAAAGAAAGTCTGCCAGGAGACCAACCCTACAAAAATGCTCAGCCCCAGGCGCATACATTTCCAAAACGGCGGCACCTCACACTCTTCGTTTAAGAAAACGCGCGATATCATCGCAACGTCATCTTTGATCATCTTATTAGTCACGTTCATTTGTCACCGTCCTCATCCTTTAAGTTGGCTGAATATTTTTTTGTGTCTTCACGTATCTCACTGACACGAGGAAGCAAAGAGTCCTGTGCTTTTTGCGCCTTATCATGCTCAACAGAGTACGTATTTTCTGCCGTCTGATGGTCGGCTTTCAGGCTATCCCGATGATTATTTATATCATCTTTCACTGTGCTTATCCCCAGTCTTTCTGAGGATATTGCCGTATTATTATCATTAATCATGGCACTGGCCCGGTCAGCGCTGTCCGTACGTACCGCAGCGTTATGGGTGCGATTGGCGATTTCGGCTTCACCCCGCTGATAGGCATTGCCAGCCGCCGGGGCTACCGCGTTTTGCACTGACGGCATGCCTTCGGAAAGAGAGGTTCGATTCGCCTCGAAATTCCCTTCAACGCGGGATTGCACGCTTTCCTTCATGAATTGTTCGGCAAGCTGTTCCCGGTCTGCGCGTATTTCCGGGCTGCCCGTATCGGTCAGTATCGCCTCTGCACGCTCCGGTGCTCGAGCCTGCACATAGCCCACAAACTCTTGCGCATAATTACTCTGGGTCTGCGCACTCATGGTTTCAGACTGGGACGCAATCTGGCTGTATTCATGACTGCGGGTCATGCTGTCGGTGTACTGCTGATACTGGCTGTCCGCCTCGGCCAGCGTGGCACTCAGCTGTTCCAGCTTGGAGTTTGCCGTGTTGTCCGCATGACTGCCCGACTGCGACGTCCGATGGCTGGTGAGCACGTCACGCCCCTCACGGAAGTCGTTGAGTTCCTGACTGTTTTTGTCTGCCGAAAAATCCTTACCCGACGTCCCCGTTTTGCTCGTCGAATCCTGGCTGCCGGACGCTGCCGTACCCTCAATACCGGTGTGTGCATCGCCCTTGATGCTGACGCCGGTGGCAAAGCCAGCAATTTTACCGGCCAGTTGCTTGTTAGAATCAAAAGCAACACTCCCTCTGAGCCCAGCATTAGCTTGCAGCTGACGCGTTTTGTTATCCATCTCGCTCCAGGCGTCGGCAAAGCTCATATTGTTTTTCTGCGCATAGGTTTTGGCGGCAGAAACCATTTTGTTCGCCGCAATCGTATCGCTCATGCTTTGCGCATTGTCCGCGCCGCTGCTCATCGTCGAGCTATTGCCATACTGCTGGGAGAACTGGCTCGCCTGATTAAAGGAGCTATTTACCGATCGGTTGTAGCCCGACAGGTGGCTTTGTGAATCTGCCAAACTTTCCCGGGCGGAACGCTGTGCAGCGCTGCTCTCGGCTTTAGCAAAGTTCACCTCCATCGGCAGTTTCGACATCGCGCCGGTGGTGTTGTAGACCGTGCCGCCGTCGCCGGTTTGGGTCACCGAGGCGCCCGTGCCGGTCTGGTGAGTGCGCTGACCGTCAGCATGGCTGCTGTTGGTGTCCCACTTGTTGCCCTGCACGTTGTCCGTCTGCTGATTGTTGAACGACCAGTTCCCGTCCACCGTCTTGGAGGAGGACTCCGTCGCCGCGCTCTGCATCGCCGACCCCAGATAGCTCCCCGCGTGAGACACCCCGTTGCCCAGCCCCTTCACCAGATAAAAGGCTAAAAAGGGGATAGACAGCGCCAGCCAGCCCGCCGTCGTGCCGATGTCCGAGAACATCTGCTGCCGCTCTGACAGGTTCGACAGCGTCACCGGTATGCCGCTGGTGTGGATTTTCAGCCACCCGTTCATCGCGCTGTTGAGAATGGCGAACAGCACCGGCCAGCTCTGCAGATACACCAGCGAGTACACGTAGCCCTTTATCACCTCCAGCGACAGCGTGCTTATCATGGCCAGGGCAATCATCAGCGGGAACAGCCCAATCAGCACGCCCGTTAGCACCGTCTGCATGATAGGCAGCGTGCGGGTAGCGATGTTGGCACTGGTGGCCTGCGACATGCGCATTTTCGCAAACGACGACTCCGACGACAGGTTCACCAGGCTGGCGGTGTCGCCGTTGCGCGCCGCGAACCCCGCGAACCCGTGGCGCAGGGCGTTCAGCGTCACGTTATGGCGCATGATGTCGCTGGCACTTTTGCTCTCGCCGTAAAAGTACTGGTAGCTGTCGCCCATCAGCTGGGCATACAGCGCCGCGCGCTCCGGCGTCTTGCCGAAGAATTTACGCACGTAGTATCCCCACGTCTCCCCGCCCGCGGCGGTGTCGATGCCCATCATCTTCTGCAACGTTACCGCCGCCTCCTGACAGGTTTTAAACTCGCTGTTCTCATCAAAGATGCCGCGCAGCGGGCTGGGTTTCCTAAAAATGAGCTCATACGGGTCTTTACTGTTCATCAGGTCATTCATGCTGTACTTCTTATTAAGCAGCATGTCGCCCACCACGCAGTTCTCCACGTAATCCGCAAACAGGTCGGTTTGCTCCGCGCTGGTCGACGCGTAGTCCGAGCTGCTGCCGACCAGGGTGGCGCCGAACAGCATGCCGGTCTGGCTGTAGGTGAGCGCGTCGGACTGGTGGAAAAAAAACTCGTACCCCGCGATCAGCCCGTGGCCGACCGTGGTGATAACCGTCGCCGGCAGCACCAGCCCGACCGGCACGTTGTCCACCTGATACACCCGGGCCGGACTGGTGGCGTCGATAATTTGCACCGGCCGCGTGGTGCCGATAAGGACGCTGACCGCCGTGAACACAAACACCCATTTCAGCAGGGTGAAAATATCGTGCGTGCGGATCCAGGCGACCGCGCAGGTGACGACCGACAGCACGGTGGCGATCGTCATCAGGCTGCGGCCGGTATCTGACTGGGTAAACGCCGCCACCGCGTTGAGCGAGTCGCGGAACCACTCCCCGCCGCTTATCGTGTAAATCACGTCCATATTACTGCTCCCCTGTAAATCGATAGTTGTTCTGGTAACGCTGAATAAGGCGGCTCGACACCTGCTGGCGCAGGTAGCCCATCTGGCGCTCCACCGCCGTCACCGCGTCCTGGCTGACCTGCACGCGGGTCTGCAGCTCGGCGATAAGGTCGGTCGCGGTGTCCAGGCTTTTATTCAGCTGGTCGGCGACCTCGCCCGGGAAGCTTTTCCCGCCCGTCAGGGTGCGCACCTGCGCAATCATTCCGTTCATGTACTGCATCATGATGTCGTAGCCGAGGTACTCCGCCAGCTGGTACACCACCGCGGGGCCGATGTTGACCGACAGCGGGTCGACCAGGTAGCGCAGCACCGGAACGCGGGTCGACTCGAGAAAGCCTTTTTCCGCCACGGACAGCGGCTCGTCCCTCACCGCCTTGTCCTGGATCGCTTTGAGCAGCGCCTTGACCTGCCCGTTCATCGCATTGTCCGCGCTGATGTTGATGGTCATCAGCTGCGGGTTAAGGCAGTCATCCCGGTTATCGCAGTGGTAAATAGTCGCGCTGCCGCCGTTCATCATCGCCTTCAGCACGTCCTCGTTGGTGGTGATCGGCGACAGTATTCTTATCTGGCCATTGGCGTCATAAATCAGGGTGCCGGTCAGGCTCATCGCAAACTCGGCCAGCTCCTGGTTGTTGCTGAACATCCCTTTTTCTTTGATGGCGTCCCACATCACGTTCTTGTTCTTCATGACCTGATCTTTGGTCTTCTCGCTGGCCTTGTTGGTCACGCTGTCGTAGCCCCCGCCCACGGTGCAGCCCTGCTGCGACGCGGCCCAGTCGGCGAACCAGTTGGTCTCGCCGGCAATGTCCTGACAGACCTTCTTCTGGCTGACCTCCGTGCGCGGCAGCAGGCCGCCGACGATCCCCTGCGCGGCTTGGCAGCTCGACATGTTGGTGCTGTTCACGTCCGAGGCCAGCTTTTGCAGGAAGTCTTTCGCCTGTTTCATCTCCGGCACGGTGGTCTGCAGGGCCAGGTCAAAGAAGTAGCCGGCGGCGTTGCCCATGATTTGTTTCACGAAGCGCTGCAGCTCCTCGCCGTTGATGTGAGAAAACGACCCGAGGTAGACGTCAATGCCGCCGCAACCGTTGCTCAGGCTCGGCGGCGACAGGGACACCATCTGGATCTGCCTGACGGCGTTGCGCATGTAGAGCGAGCCGCCGCTGGCGTAGCCCGCCGCCTGCCCCTGCCAGACCTGCGGCCGGGAGGTATTGCCTTCAAAACCCAGCTTGCCGAAGAAGTGGTTCATGTCGCTGTTGACGTCGGCGCGACCCGGGGCGGCAAGCAGCAGCCCGATAAGACAGACGAGCGTCGCTTTCTTCATCGTGAACCGCCTTTGCGCGCGATGAACTTCTGCCATTCGCGCGTCATAACCGGACCCGCCTCTGCCTCCGCCACCATCAGTCCGACACAGCCCGCGACGGTGACCGCCACAGGGACAATAACCATGCCCGTCATGACACAGCGTTCTCCGAAAGGGACATAGAAAGACCACGATGGCGAAAGAGGATAATCATTCTCGGCACACCACATCATCCACAGAAGAACGGTGGTAACAGCCAGCAAAAACAGCAGCAGAACAACCAAAATCAGATAAAACCGCAGCGAATAATGGCAGTCGTTCCCGACACTCTGAACCTGCTTATTTATATTGAGATTGCTCATTTCCGGCCTCTCCCGTGGCGATTTTTGCCGTATTTCTCACGCATTTTTTTCAACATCCGGCGGACATCGTCCACCATTAATCCGACGCAGCCCGCCCAGATAGCGAGCACGCTGGCAACAAACCAGCGCCCTGACAGGGGGTAATACAAAAGCCCCCAGAACCCGATTGACACCTCAAACACGACCAGAAGCACCAGCCCCGCGAAAATCAGGTACAGGGCGACGGTCTTGAGCCGCGAGTCCGCCGGCGCGCCCGGCGGCGTTTTAAAGAATAAAAACATCAGCCGGCCCTCCCGTTTATCGCTATCTGCAGCACCTCGTCCAGCCGGGAGATCAGCGCGGGCTTTTCTGCCGCCCCCTGCAGCAGCGGGAAGGTGGTGAGCGAGTTGACGTTCACTAAAAACGTGGTCGGCGTCGCCACCGGCATGCCCGGCGTGAAGAACTGCACCATCACCTCCGGGGTGGCCTGCAGTGCGTCGGGAAACGCGGCATCGCCCCTGGCGTCTAAGCTGAACGCCATCACCGACAGGCCGGACTCCTGAGAGAACGCGCTGAGCATCGGGTCAAACTGATGGCAATACGCGCAGGTCGACTGCATAAACACCACGAGCTTCCAGTCGTTGAGGTTGACGCGCTGCCCGGAGCTCAGCGCAAACCAGCGGGCCGGTGTCGGCGGTCGTTTACCCGCAGCGCGGGGTTCGGTGACGGGGGACTGCCCTTTTGCCGCCTCGATGGCGGCAATGTCGTCCCAGGTCGAGGCGTGGGCGGCGCAGGTCAGGAGCAGGGCCAGACAGCCGACGTTGAGGTTTTTTTTCATGCGTGTCGTCCTTTAAAAGTTCGGCGTAAAGCCGGTGGCCACGTTGAGAAACTGGCGGGACAGGTCGTCCGGCGTAATAAATCCGTAGGCCACCGGCTGATAGCTTTCATCCGTTGGGTTAACCAAAAACAGCGCTGGGAAATGGCGAATGCCCATCTTCTGTGCCTGCCCGGTATCCCGCCGGCTCTGCGGCAACGCCGGGCTGAACGTGCCGTCCACCGAGACGGCGATCAGGCTCAGGCCGTGCTCGTCGCAAAAGCGCTTCACCACGCCGGCCAGCAGTGCGTCGCGCGGCGCTTTGCCCCGGTAGAAGAAGAACAGGCCGTGGTCGGCCGTCAGTCTGGCAATGGCGGCCTTCTGTTTCTGCTGGTCTTCCTGCAGCTGCGCGGGCACCGTGCCGTTGTAGTGGCTGAACTGCAGGTTGTAGTCCAGCTCCGGGTACATCAGCATCGCCTGCTTCGCCGACTGGCTGAACTCGCCGGCCTTTGTCGTCCAGAAGTTCTGCAACGTCATATACCGCTTAAAGTGCTGCGGCGTCGGGTACAAAATGGCCGTGTCCAGCGCCTCTTTCGTCGCCTGCTGCAGCCGGGCCTTCTGCTCGGAAGGAGAAAGTGCGGGTGAGGACGGGGTCGGCTTTGCCTCGACGACCTCCTCGTCTTCCGGTTCGTTGTACCAGTGCCAACCCGGTGACTCATAGGAAGCGTCTGACAAGGGCGCCGCGTGGGCCGCGCCGCACAGCAGCAGGCTGGTCAACATCAGGGCGCGGCTCATTGTGCCCCCTTCGCTTTCGGCATCCGGTCTGCCAACTGCTGCTTCACGTGCTCGAGCAGCGCATCGTTATCAGGAACGGACGCCCCGTTTTCCATGTCTGCGTAAAAGTTCTTGAAGTCCATGCGCTTAAAGTCGAGCGCCTGCAGCTGCTCCACGCTAATGCCCGAACAGTCGGGTGACTCTGCCCCGCCAAAACCGATGCCCAGCTGCCACTGGCGGCCCTGCTGCTGCACGATTTGCGCCAGCTTGGAGTCAAACACGCAATGGCCGCGTTTTTTCTCAAGGCACACGCCCAGGACTTTTTTACTGCAGAACTCGCCCACGTCCACGGTCAGCAGGCGCTCTTTCGCCTCCCCCAGCGCTTTCTCTTCGCTGTTGCAGTTCGCCAGCCCCACGTCGCTGCCCCAGCCGGAGCCTTTGCAGCAGTTGTTAAATCCCGCGGCCGCCTTGCGGCAAAACTGCGGCTGACCGGTAAAGGCCCGCACGTTAACGTCGTTGATTTCGGCCACGTCTTCCCCGGCGGCGGCCACGGCGGCCAGCTGGGATACCGCACTCTTAAAATCGTTATCCTTGCCCGAGACGGCTTCCGCGCAGCTGCCGTCGGTACAGAAAAAGTCTCCGCCGCAGACCATGCCCGTGCCGGTCACCTTGCGCTCACAGCTGTAGGTCACGTTCTGGTGCAGGCACACGCCGTCCATCTCGTACGCACACTGCTGGGTCGCCAGCGTGCAGGCGGGATTGGCGGCATATTCACCGCAGGTGCCGGCCTCCTCCTCCTGCAAACGGTAGGTGTCGGTGTACTGCCAGCAGTCGCTGTAGACGCTGTGCGTCACGCCATCCACCACGATGTCCCGGCTGCCGCCCGGCACGGTGCACTGGCTGGCGACTAACTGCGCGCCAATCTCTTCCGACAGCGCGCACGGGCCGGGCCAGCTGACCTGCCCCTGCCACTGCTGGTCTTCGGCCAGTACCAGCATGTTGATGACAAACGTGGTCTTCCCCTCGTTCAGGTTTCGCAGCATGCCGTCTAAAAAGACGTCCTGATGCTGATTCTGGTTGATATAGAAGGTGGCGCTCAGGGTTTGCCCCGCGGTCAGCGGGAAGCTGGAGACGCCCAGCGGGTAGTTGCCGTTGCCGTAGGTAGGCACCAGAACGGACGTCCCCAGCAGGCTGATGGTGGTGCTTTGCGTATAGCCGCCCGTTGAAGACGCCAGCACGAAATCAAAGCTGGCGCCGAGCACGGTGCCGGTCACCGGCGCCACAAAATCGGCGCGCAGCTGCTTGCTTTCGCGTACGTAGGTGAAGTTCGCGATGCGCAGGTTTTTTTGCTCCCGCACGGGCACCGTCGTGCCGGTGATATACCCGTCGCGGGTGCAGGTGCGGGTCACGTTAATGTCGCGCTCGCAGACGTGGCTGCTGAACTCGGTGCGACCGACCTCCTGCGCCTCGCAGCCGTCAAACGAACCGTCCGCGACCTTCTCCGCGTCGGCTTTCGCATCGCTGCCCGCGCGGATAAACGGCGCCTCCGGGGAGATAGGGTCTTTCGGGTTGTTCAGGATTGACTCGGTAATGGCCTTGCCCGCCTCGCTTTCCGCCAGCGCCTTGTTACCCGGCGCATCAAGATTGGTGCTTGGCGTCGTCACCCCGCCGTAGTAGCCGCTTTGCGCAGGGGTGGCGGTGTAGTTGGGCAGCACGGTCTCCGGCGTAAACCCGCTAATGACCTTCCCGTCACCGTCTTTGACGCCGCGCGCGTAGTCAGCGCCGGCGTTGTACTGGTCGTTGGCCCCAACGGCAAACGCAGCCCCAAAGACACAGAACGCCAGTGCGACCTTCAGTCCTGAACGTTGTTGTCGGTTCATCCTTCCTCTCCCGCATCCTGCAGCAGTGCTTTAGCTACGGCGGCACATTCGCCGCTCTCGGCGATTTTGTGCAGCGCCTGCACCGGGGCAATGTTCCCCGCCACCCGGTCATAGCGCCCCTGGCAGGTCACCACCAGGGCCGGTACCGCCGTGATGCCGTAGGTTTTAAACGCCGTCGGGTCAACCTGCACGCCGCCGCGCTTTTCCTCCCCCACTAATCTCAGGACCGCGTTGGCGGTCTGACGAAAATCATTGTTGATAAGCCCCCGCAGCGTGGCCGGAATGCGCAGCCGGTCGGTTTCACCGATAAGGGCTTTCAGGCCCTCTTCCGGCATTGAGAACGACACGAAGTACAGCGCCGTCGGCACCGGTTTCTCAGGCAACGCCTGCGCCGGTGACGGTCTGAGACCGTCAATGAAGGACTGCTGCTGCCCCGTTAAGGCCGGCGGTTTTGGCACGGTGCGCAGAAAATCGGGCAGGGGCGCGCTGCGCTGCACATCGCCGGCGCGAAGCTGGTCGTTGATAAACTGCTGGTCGTCCTGCAGGCCGGCGAGAGCCGGCAAGGAAACAAAGGCCGCCAGTAACAACAGGTGGAGAGATTTCATGCCGGCCCTCCGACATGACGCTGGCGCATCTCGGCTACTTCCTGACAGCCCACGCACAGCTGCACGCCCGGCAGGGTCTTACGCCGGCGCTCGGGAAGAACGTTGCCGCATTCCATACAGGCCAGCGCGGAGGGACGCTGCGGTTTGCAGGTGACCGCCCTCAGGCGCAGCTCAAGCACGCCCAACTCCAGCTCGGTGATGTTGTCGATGATGTCCATAACTCGCTTCCTTATAAAAAGACGCAGTTGCGCTTGCGCCAGATGAGATAGCCAAAGTTTTTACGCCCGTTCGGCGGGTTATGACCGGCCTCCCAGCGCATGACGGTGCGACCAAACGGGTGGCACTGGAGAACGTCCGGGTACATGTTGACCATCTGGTAACGCCAGCGCTCTTTGGGAATGATGGGGGACGGGTATTCAAAGCAGACGGCCGTATCTGCACCGACGGAGTTCATGATCATGCCCTGGCGGTGAAGCTTGAACGCCATGCGCTCGGAGACCAGCACCGAGGACTGCAGGGCGCTGAACTCGTTGGAGACCCAGCCGGAGAACGGGTACATCGACCCCTGCGACCCGGCACACCAGAACAGGGCATCGATAGGCTTATAGGCGGCGCTGGCCATGGCGTCCGCCGCGCAGGCGCCCTGGGCGATGACGTTATTAAACAGCATGGCCTCGGGAGAAATGATGAGACCCAGCGAACTGTCGTTCCACATCGGATCCAGCTCGGACAGGTAGCCAATGTCCATGTCACCGCCCTGCAGGCAGCCGGCGGAGGTGATGATGCTGAGCCAGTAGGTCAGCGGGTATTTGTACCAGTGGACGTGGTAGAACGCGCCCGGCGCGGGCTTGTCGCTCTGCCCCGCCGTGCCTGACCCCACGTTGCCAACCTCAAGATTAAAACCGCCGAGGTTCACCATGCAGTACGGCGACCGCGTCACGTCGGTAATGGCCATCGGCTCCCAGTAACCGATGGCGAGCCCCACGCGGTACAGCACGCCCATCGGGCACAGCTGGATGGGGCTGGCAGGATTGGCGGTGTCAGGCTGAGTGCCGGTCGACACCGCCGCGCTGCCGATGGAGATAGGAAAAATGCACTCCCAGCAGATATCGGTGATCGGATTAACAAATCGCCCCTCGCACTGCGGGTCGGCCATGGCCCGCCCGCTGGCAAGCAGCAACAGGCACAGCGAGACGTAACGTAAGAGCTTCACGGCTGGGCCTCCCCGGCGTACGGCGTAATATCGAAGGTATCAATCTGCAGGTGGTGACCGTCGGGGGCGGCAATAACCCGCGCCGGCACGGCGGTCAGCGCAAATTTCTTGCTCAGCACGCCGTCCTGATCGAAGTAAATCCGCGTGCTCAGCGCCTGCGTCGCCTGCGCAATGTCGCCGTTGACTAAAATCACCTTGATGCCGAGCGTGGCGGGACGCTGGGCGCGAAACCACGCCAGCTGCCGTTTATCGTCGGCATCAAGGAAATAGAGCGTTTGCGTGAAGGGAACACTGTCGAGCGGGTTTACACGCTGGCCTTGACGGGCAAACACCGTGCCCTGATGGTCGGCGATGTCCTTGTCGACCACAAACGCGGGGTCAAACAGGCGCGTGGTATTTTCCTGCGCAATAGCCAGCCCGCTGACAGGCTTTGGCCGCAGACTGTTCTCAATCACCCGCTGCTTAAACGCCTCCTGCTTTTCAGCCAGCTCGCCGCTCTCCTCCATAGCATGCAGGCGCTGCCCGATGGTGCCAATCAGGTCAGGCTCGGTAATGGGATATAAATCCCCCCACGTGCCCAGGTCGGCGGCATGAACCGCGCTGAAACCGCTCAACAAGATAATGAAACACAGACGCTTCATCACTGGCCCCCTTCCTGCATGCGGCGGGAGACATCCTGCTGAACGGCGTCGGTAATATCCTCTGCCCCGCCGATCACCGACGGTGCAACCAGAATCAGCGCCCGATGACGTTGCTGATAATCGACCAGGCTGGCCTCCAGCGCCTGCGTAAAACGCCCGGAAAGCGCGGCGCTCTGGGCTTCGGAAAGCTGATGCCGGGCGGTCTGCGTCATAAACTGGTCCACGGTGCCCTTCATATCAAAGGCCACGGCCACAGGCTGCTGCCACTGAATGAGCAGCAGCGTCACGGCGGCGTTCAGCAACGTCATGCAGGCGGCCACGCACGCGACCGGCACGACGCAGCGGTTACGGCGCCTACTGCGCCTTTTCACCGGAGTGACGTCAGGCTTCACAAGGGGTTGTGTTGTCATGCGCCCTCCACCCTGGCTTCAAGTTCGGCCATTTCATCGGCAAAGTTGCGTTTCGCCAGCGCGTACACCGCGTCGTGGATATCAACGCCCCGGCCCCGCTCGGCCTGAATAAACTCAAAATCCCGTCCGTTGGAGCTGAACATCGCGCGGCTGAGCGGGTCGACAAACAGGCGGTGGAACGAGCTGGTGTCGTTGATGCGCAGCATAAAGGAGCTGAACCACTGGTCTTTGGCATCGCCGAACTTGCTGATGACCTGCTGCTCCCGCTTGCTGAACTGATTAGGCCGCTTCTCGTTGTACTGCTTGAACTCGGCCGCGTCCTGCTTGAGCACCACCTTGAACGCCGAGTTGCCCCACGCCGCCTTGGCGGCGGAGGAGGCGTCGTCCGCGTCAAAGTCCTTGATGTTCTGGCTGATGGTAATGAAGGAGCCCATGTGGCGGCGCACGGTGCGGTAGCCGGTCTCGATAAAGGCGCCGACCTTCTCGTTTTTGAAGTTGAGCAGCTTCCAGCCCTCGTCGATGGTGCAGCATTTGCGCTGATTTCGCGGGCTTCGGTACATCTTGTCTTCGATGTAGATAATGAGGGAGAACATCACCGCCGCCAGCAGCGCCGGCTTGTCCTGCAGCCCGCCCAGCTCCAGCACGATAAAGCGCGCGTCGTCGGTCAGCGACGGCTCGTCGCTGTTGAAGTACTCGCCGTAGATGCCGCGCGTGGTGTATTTCTCCAGCAGCTCGATGATTTCATCGAGGCGGTTGGTGATCCCCGGCGAGTTTTTGTATTTCTCGCTGTGGCGACACTCGGCGAGATAAAACACCACGTCGTCGATGCGCGCCTTGTTCTTTTTGCTGTTCCAGGCCAGCAGCACCCCTTTGAGCAGCAGGTCTTCGTGAATTTCATCCAGCCTGCCGTTGGGGCTGGCCAGCACCGCCAGCTGGTCGCGAATGCGCTCGCCGGACTCGTTGATGTTGCTGATGTTGGCGAAGGGATTGAACTTGAGGCTCTGGCCGTCGAGGTAGGTGCCGCCGACGTTCTCACAGAACGACTTGTAGCCGTCACCCATGTCAAACACCCAGCCGATGCCGCCGGAGTCCAGCACGCTGCGCAGTATCGGCTGCACCAGCCCGGTCTTGCCCGCCCCCGAGGTGCCGGTCACCGCCATGTTGTAGTTGGTGTTGCCGAGGCCGCTGCCGTAGACGTCCAGAAACGCCAGCTGGTTGCGGTAAGACGGGGCCAGCAGGCCGCCGGCGCACAGCCGGTTGTCGGCCACCACCGGAAACAGGTTCACCACCTGCGTGCTCTCGCAGCGGCAGGTTGCCCCGCTGGCCTTTATTTCTTCCCACAGCCCTTCCCCTGCCATAAAGGGCAGCATGGCCATGTAGTTGCGCATCTGCATGTAGGTCGGCGGAAATAGCTGCAGGCCGTTTTTCTTGAAGGTGTTGATCACCTGCTGCTCGCACACCAGGGCGTCGTCGTCATTGTCCGGGCAGAAGGTGGTGATGTTGTAGAAATAGCGTACCAGGCAGCTCTGGTTGCCGTTGAGCCGTTCGCGCAGCTCGCCCCACTCCTTTGCCTGCTTGATGACGCCGGGAAAGATTTTGGCGTACGGCGAGTTGGCCTTTTTATCCAGATCCATGAATTTGCGCGTGGCCTCGTTCTGCGTGCTGACCTGATCTTCGGCCTCGAGCGTTAGGGTCACCACAAACGGGCTGGCGATGCTGAGATCGGGACTGAGCAGGTTGGCGATGTTGTCACCGCCCTCCCACAGGAAGAAGATGTCCGGATTTTTCTCCATCATGAAGTTCATCACGCGGGTGCGGGACTTTCTGCCGCCGGGTTTGTTGAGCGCCAGCGTCAGGGAGTCCGGGGTCACGGCAAGATGGATGCTGCGGTCGACGCACCGGCGGTTCAGCTCGTCATACTGGCTGACCCTCACCGGCTCGGCGTACAGATCGCCCTCGCGGTGGTTGACCATGCCGCTGACGATGTTCACAAACTCGTCCTGCGTGGCAGGGACCGTGGCGATTTTTGCGGAGTCCAGCGACGCGCGCAGCACCTTCATGACGTGCGTCAGCTCGGTGATGGCGGCGCTGTCGCGCTTTTTGGTTTTCATGGAGTACGAGATATACAGCCGGTAGTCGCGCAGGGTCAGCGGCAGCCCCGTCGGGCTGTTGAACGCTTTTTGCGCGGCCCGCTGATAGAAGGCCCGGGTGATGGCGTTAAATTTTTCAGCCTGCCCGCCCGTCCAGCGAAAGTCCGACAGGCCGTGGTCAATTTGCTGCCCCACCACGCGGCTGGACACCAGGTGGAAGGAGAGCGGCGTCTGGCGGGGCAGCTTGCTTTTCACCATGTCGTCGAGCACCGTCACGATGTGCTCGTTCGCACCGATGAGCGGGACGGCCTGCAGCATAAAGCCCAGCGATCCTTTGTTGATAAAAAGCCCGCTGTCTTTATCAAAATCGCGATAAGGCAGAATGCTGCTGAGCTGCGGAAACTTCATGTCGCCGAGCGTTTTATTGGCCTCGGCGGCGCCGTCCGGCATTCTAAAGGCGGACAGCAGGCGGTTGACGGTGTCGGTAAGACGTTCCATGCGTACCTCTCCTTAATTCACTGACTGAGGCAGCTGCCAGCGGGCGGCGTCGGTCACGAACGACACGCGGCCCGGCTGATGAAACACGTCATCGGTATCCACCCACGGGGCCACCCAGACATAGGCGATTTTCTCAGGGCTGCGCTGCGCGTGAGCCTGGCCGGCGGAGTCGCAGCGCAGCGGAGAGCACGCGGCAACTGGCATCGTGGCCTGGCGGGCGGCAACTTTTACCGGCGTAAAAGGTCGTGATGCCGCCACCTGCGTCGGGCGTTGCACAGGGGCGGGCACGGCGACGGCGGGTAAGGTACGCGGGACTGACGCCTGCGGCGGCGGGTTAACCAGCCCGGGCAGTGCGCCCGCAGCCGGCTTTCCCACCGCGGCGTCCGACTGCTGACGCGCTTTCTGGTTAGCCTGCCCCATGGTCATACAGCGGTCGCGGGTCGTGGCGTCACACTCGAAGTCACCGCTGACGCCGGCGCAGCCGGCCAGCAGCAGGGCGCTGCCCAGAACGGGAAGTAAAAGAAAACGTTTCATGGCTTATTTCTCCGCCCGCACACAACGTCGAGCTTTATGTTGGTGTCGTTGGCATGACATTTTGGGCGCGGGAATAGATGCAGCGCGTACTCGCAGGCCTGCAAACAAATGCCAAAGACCCAAGCGGCAAAAGCGCCAATGGCCAGGCAGGTTACGGTGTATAACACCGTGTTGAGCCCCTCAGTGCCGGATAACGAGGCAGAACTCAGTGCGAGGGTGTAGGCATATAAAGAAGAATGGCTTATCTGCCATTGCAGCAACCCGACGCCAAAAACGTGCATAAAGGCGGCGGTAAATCCCAGCGTCAGCATCAGAAAACGGATCATTCCTGCGTTATTGCTCATCATTTTTCTCTCCCTGAGAGTGGAATGGTTTAAGGGGAAACCAGACATTACAGCTCTTGCGTACGGCCTCAGCGAGACTTTCTGAGCCCTCACCGCCGTAGATATTTCTGAGCTGACCGACGTCTGATTGCACACAAATACGTTTTGTGCTGTTGCACATTGCATCGGTCTTACCGCTCCCCGTTTCACCGACGACCACAACGTTGTCTGTCATTGGCAGATTCATCATTAACGTCCTTCGTTCGTACCGGGATGCACCAAATCACCGACCTTCAGGTCTTTAAGCTGGTTCATCATGTTGGGTGTGCTGAGCGTATCGGCGGCACCATTCGTCGCCTGCTGCAGTTGCGTTTTTCGCACCTTTTTCAGGCGGGCTTCTTCAATGGTTTCCAGCTGAAAACCGTCCTGAAACACCACGGTGACTTCATTGCCGGCGCCGATCGGGATGATCGGGTGATACTGTTCGGCGCGTTTGATGTAGTAATCACTCAGCGTCTTGGCCGCCTGGCTGGCACCGCCGCCCAGGCCGGCCGAGGCAACGTCGCCGGCGCCCATGCTGGCGGTCGCCCCGAGACCTACCTGCGGCGTCGATGCCGCAGAAATCCCCTTGCCGATGCCGTCAACCATGCCGGCGCCGAATGCCCAGCCGAGGATTTTGCCGTTACGCATCACCACCGTGCCCTTGATGCCGTTTTTGCCCATAAAGCTGACGTGTCCCGGAATTTTTTGGTCGATAATGTCCTCGCCCTTGTGGCAGCTGATGCTGCGGGTGCGCACCTCGGCGCGTTCGCTGGACACGTCACCGTAGGCCTCCGCGGTCACAAAGCAGCCGGTCAGGTCATACTCTTTGTCGTTGGGCATCTGGGTTTTGCCCGTCAGGCGAAACTGCATCGGCGCGGTGTTCTGCGCGCCGGTCACCGCCGCGTTGGCGTCGGCGCCTTCGATAACCAGCGCGCCGGTGAAGCTGCCCGACGGGATATAGGGGAGCTTTGGCTGGGTGGAGACGCTGTCGTAGCTAAACGCGGTGCTCTCGATGCCGCCCGCTTTTGGCATCGGCGGCAGCGCGGCAAAGGTGGTTTCACCCTGCACGGGCAGGCCGGCGCCCGGATAGAACTGGGTCGGCGGCGGCACGCCGTTGCCGGGCAGCGCCGCGCTCAGTGCGGGGACCGGCTCGCCGCTCGGGGCATTGCCGGCGGCGTCCAGCTGGACCTGCAGCAATTTGTTCTCTTCTTCCAGCGAGTTGATACGCTGCTGGTCGCCCTTGCGGTCGCGCGACAGCGCGTCGAGCTCTTTGCGCAGCGTGTCCATTTCTTTACGCACGGCTTTACTGGTCACCTGTGATTCGGTGATGGCGCTGCGCTGGACCTTGTCGTCAAAGGTGGCGTTGACCACGCCGGTCATGTCCGGCGCCGGTTCACGCGCCGCCTTTACCTTGGCTTCCTTGCGGATAGAGAGCGTGGAGGCGTACCAGCCGGTGCCCACGGCCAGGCTGATGCCCAACACGGTGGCAATCAGCAGGGCGACCTGCTTGCGTTTGACCAGCGCATTAATGTTCGCCATCGTCGACCTCCTGCGTCCGGGTGATGTAAACGGTCAGCGAGGTGCCGGGCAGCAATGATGCGGACGGCGGGCTGAACATCACCGCGCGCACGCCCTGACGCCAGAAGTCCTGCTCTTGCAGGGTGACGGAATGGGCGAGTGCGTTAGTGACGCGATAGCGCACCACGCGCAGCGCGTTACCGGTCCAGGCCGCGTCGGCCGTCATCGTTAAACCCGCAGGGCCGGAAACGCGGTCGTTCTCGACGTTCGCTGGCGCATACCCTTCGGGCATCCGGTTTTGCAGCACGGCATGATTGAGGGCAACCAGCAGCGACTCGTAGGGCTGGGCCGTTTCCCAGGCCCTGGCGGCCGGGCGGGCCACGGGTTCGACGTTGAGCAGGCGGTAGCTGCGCCCTTCGCCGGCGCGCGGCGTGGCCTGCACGGATACCACCTGCCCGTGCTCGGTTTCGATAAAGAAGGTGAAAGGCTTGTCGCTGGATGAGGAAAACAGCACCGCGCCGTCCCGCGTATTACGCTTGTCGGTCAGCTTGCCGGCCGCGCTGTTGATGGCCACGATGCGGTCACCGGGGATAACGATCAGGTTCGGATTAGTATTGCTGACCGGCAGCTGAAACTGGCCGTTAGGCGGAAAGCTCAGCGAGACGGGGGCCGTTGCGGCAGCGCTGGCGCCTGAAAGGAGGACGCCGCCAAGCAGCGCGCACAGCTGAAGGTTATTTTTTCGCATCATCCACCTCCATAAAGGCGTTGATACTGGTGACGCCTGACGCATAGTCCAGCTTCAGCTGGTAGTGCTTCAGCTCACTGGTGGGTTTGCCGTTGCCAATCCAGGTATTGAGCATGCCGCGAATGTCCACCACGCCCTCGACCGGAAAAACCTTAATCTGGGTCTGATAAAACGCGCTGCTGACCTCGCTTTGCCTGATACGGCGGGCTTCCTCCGCCAGCGTCACTTTGAATTCGGACTGTGCGCCGGGTTTGGCGAACGACAGTAAAAACGCATGCTGGGCTTCGACAGTTTCGGGGGAGACGTTCAGGCGCAGTGCCAGAAAGGACAGGGCCATCATCTGCATGTAGCCGGGGCTGGTCTCTGACTCCGAGGTCCAGAACGGCGCGGTAAAGGCCATGGGGGTGACCGTGGTTTTTTGATGGCCCGCCAGATAGCGGTTTTGCATCGCCAGCAGAATGACGGAGACCAGCGCGAGGACCAGCAGCATGAACAGCGCCACCATCGTCCAGGCAATAATTTTATTTGAGGAATTACGGGCCGTAAGCGCCATAATCGGTGTCCTTATCCGTTACTTAATCCATTGCCGAAAACTTGAGTCAGGGATGATTTTAAAAACGGGCCGAAATAACAGGGTGGGGAAATGCCAGTAGAGAAAGTTATACAACCACATGCTCCCCTTCCCTCTTTTCGCACTGCGAATAGAAAACCAAATCAGCACCGCCAGGCCCATGCCAAATAACGCTTTCTGCACCAAAATTCCCCAGACTAATACGGGGAAGGACGGCAGGGCTTCATCATAGGGCAAACCGAGCAGGCGGCGCTGTTCACTCAATGTTTTCGGAAAACGATATTTCGATAAATCATTTTCCGGCGGCATTGCGCGCTCCTAATTAACCGACCAGGCCAAAGCCGATGGTGGTGAATACGATCACAATGGCAATACCAAACAACATGAACATGTTCTTGGTTTTGATATAGGTAATAATACCGACGATAACCTCGGCCAAAATAATCCACTTGGCAATGGAGGAGTCCGCGCCGAAAGTATCCTGGACCGCCTCCTGCCCGCCGGCCATTAAGTCTTCAGCCATTGCATTACCCGAACACAACATCATGACCGCCAGCGCGGGAATAATGCCCCCGGCATTTTTGCGAAAAGTATTTAGATGCTTTAATTTACTTTTGGCAGCAGCCACCCCAGCCTTAATAGATAAGCCCATTATAAACTCCTTATTTAATTAACTAATAAACGGTACAAAGCCACACCGTCAAAATATCATTAGGGTAATGATATTTTGACCCCATCACTTTATAAGGCAATGCTCAGAAAAATAAAAAATTTAACCCCTTACAACCCTCTCCCCTTCACAGGCAATGTTTTTAAAATTCTTTAAATGATCACGAAGTCTTAACTCGGCTTCTCTTGCTTTCGAACGATTAGATTCCGAAGCTGATGTGGTCAACTCTTCATTCATATCACTCGTAAGTTTTACAACTAAGGTTATCGACCTATATTCATGAACGCTCATAAATCCCCTACAGGAATACGCTAATCAGGTTGAAAAATGATACATGAATTAAATTTTTTAAAACCCCCATACGACAACAATTATTAAATTATTTTTTTTCATAGCCGTGACAATAAGTTAGACATGGTTTTTTCTCGAATTTAGATTATTCCCACAAGTATGAATTGATATAAATCAATAAATTTTGATCAAAATAAATACAGACAATCGTTGGATAAAAATTTTTTTTTGTAAAAGAAAAGTTACGTCATAAAAAAAATGTCATGGAATATGGAAGTTAACGGACACTACTGGTGTCGATAAACTTGAAGGTACATTGGGATTGCACACGAGACGGGGTTTGTCGGGTCCATCCAAAGTGGATGCATCGGTAAGCAGAAGTGAACAAATGAAACAAAAAATTTCAAAACACTGCTGATGCTAGGTTTCCCCAGCATCTAGCCTCTACATCAGAGTTCAACAAAAAAGATCATGGCTAATATTCAAGACAATCGCGAATTTCTCAGCACCCTGAGAAGATAAGTCACTTTTATCTCCTGATTTTCGGTTAATTTGAGTTTTTTCCGGATCGTTCTGAGCAGATTATCAATTTGGGTAACAGAGACTCTTTTATGCTCAGCTATCTCATAGCGGTTCATCTCACGACAAAATAAGAAACAAACCAGCATTTCTTTTTCAGTTAGCTCAGGAAAAAACTTGTGCACGTGTGTAATTTCGATAGGATCGATATCATCCATACTCCCTCCTGTTTAGGGTAGTGTTGGGTAGTCGCCTCTGTGTGGGCAAACACTCAGGGGCGGCGTTCATAACAAAATTTATTAGTAATAATTAAATCTAAGCCCACCTTAGCCTTGATATTAATTATATCAAAATATCATTCCTCAATGTATAAATACATGCGTAAATATAAAAATAACTCCAGATAAAATGAGTCCATTCAATCAGCCTCTGATGGGAAAAACCTCTCTAAATTCATATCCACCTCATTTTTAATTTGACCCGCCATGTTGGCCAGCAAAAATTCATCATGACCTTGCACTTCATTATTCCGAGCATTTATTCTTATTAGCTTCTGACAAATGAGACTGGTCTTCATCATGTTCTCGAGCATAACCTTATTAAACTCCGCCTGGCTAAACCCCCCCTCTTGCTTAACCCGTTGAAGTTTATAAACCCGAATACCTAACTCGATGAGCATAGACGTTGTGTTAGAAACGTTAGCCTCATCTTTAGTCGCGCCCTCGCTTCTTTTGACGTTAATAATGTCTACGATTTCCTGCTCTATCTCATTACTTACAAAAGTTTGCAACCTTGGCATAATTAACTCCTATTACTATACAAAGAGTTACTATACTACGCAGCAGAGTATACACCTATAGTTTGTGTGGCTTCATGTACTCTATTTTATACTATGCAGTAGAGTCTGATCGCGAGTGTACTCCATCAGACTCGCTGTAAAAAAAGGGATAGTATTGCCAATACTCTACCTATACTCGCAAAAGAGTATAGATAGAGTGTGTTTATACTCGCTGAAAGAGACAAAACTCTTTTCTTCGCACACATTTTCAATGCAGACATCTGAATTTAAACACTTATCAGGCAAGATGAAATCTTGCGAGGGGTGTGAGTCTTTTGGTTAGGGGAGCAGGCATTTCTATGCTGTCGCTTTGTCCGGACTTGTGAATAACCGCGCTTGGCATTTCATGGCAAAAATGTGAGGATGTAGCACGGCCTTAGCTAATGGGATTAATGATGATAAGGATTGTCGCCGGGTTTTGTTTCATTCTTACGTTCACCGCCAGTGCCGCAGATTGTTTCGACGCTGCGGGCAGGGATTATCATATTGATCCCGATCTTCTTCGCGCCGTCGCTTTTCGTGAATCATCCATGAACCCACATGCAATGAACATTGTCAGCCCTGAGAAGTATGCGGTAGGAAATATGCAGATCCACTCACAGAATTTCGCTCACCTTTCCCAGTTTGGCATCACGCCTCAAAAACTTTATAGCGACAGTTGCATGAACATTTATACCGGCGCTTACTATCTGGCGATCGCTTTTAAACGCTGGGGTATCGGTTGGGATTCTGTTGGTGCTTACAATGCCGGTTTTTCGTTGAAGGCAGAACAACAGGTTAAGCGTCAGAAGTACGCAAAAGAAGTGCACCATATTTACATGAACATCAAAAAGCAGAAAGCGACACAGCCATAAAAGAGTGCGCTGCAATCTTATCCATATATACACATGAGACAGAGCAAGGATATTTTACCCCCGCAAGGCTGGGTGAAATATCCGCAGCGTTTTTCACCGAGACAAGGTGAAAATGTTGATTGTGAATATGTGGGTAAGTTGTGCTCTTCAGGGCGCCCCTATGGGGCAGCGGGACGATGGAAGATTTTTTATTTCCATCGGGGTGGGCGGGGAATAAAATGCGTGCCGCTCAATGCGGTATGCATTTTACCGGCGCGAACAATAAATTTGCTGGGCGACACCTTGCCGCCCTTCCCTGTCATTCCATTTCAGATAACACGGAATATATTTTTGACTGCAATCCGTGGTGAAATACTTCCCGTTTCTCTGACCACAAACGCCCCTTGTTTAAATCCTCTGCCGTTGGCGGTGTTTCATAATCTAGGTGATAATCATTTATCACTTTGGCGATAGCTTTCTCGATCATGGCATCAGAAAACGTGCGCGATGAGTCCGGATATTTAGCACTGCCATAAACCGTGTTAAACGGATTCGATGAATATTCGTAGATATCTTCCATTGAGTTAAAGTGGCCGTCTTTGTATTTATTGATTATCGCGTCCACTTTTTCACACGTTGGACCATCCTGCCAGCATACGTCTACAGAACCATAATGCGGATTACGGACTGAAAACTTCACCCCTTTAAAAGACTGCTTCAACTCCTTGCGAATATTTTTAGCGGCCAGTTTTCCACTGCTGCATGCTCCCTGCTCGAGGTTCGCATATTCCTCCGCCGTTTTTAACCGTTCAACTTCAGCATTAAATCGCGCGGTCTGTTCTTCTTTTTCACGCTGTGATTCTGCTTCCTTTTTTTCCGCGTTCTCACATAATATGTTAATTTCATCCGAGTCTACGATTTCATTCAAAATCTCCCATTGCACGCCGCGCAAAATACATTCAGGCAGACGCTTACTAAATTTTCCGCAATCATGAACAATATCGAATTGAGCATGACCTCCGCTAACCACAATACCACCGCCCAATTGTTTCACCGTCTCCGGCATTTGTTCACCGTGGATCTTATAAACCACGCCGCGCCCTAGCCAATATAAATTCGTTGTTACCACGGAACCCACGACAATCTTAGCGCGTGTCTTTTCTTTCTGAAAAAGTGAGGATAGTGAAATCATATTTTTTACTCCTGTAATTTAAAGGGGGATTACCCCCAGAATAATTAAAATGAACAGCCGGTGATTTATGCGGCCTGATGCTTCCTTACTCTTTTATGCTTTTCGTGGGCTAACCTTTCGGCCAGTTCGCAGCGGGCATATTCAACCGCGCGGGCACCTTTCAGCTCATATAAGCTCGGAGCTATCTTTTGTGCCTGAAACCAAAAACACGCGATATCCCATAAAATTTTTGGCTTCATGCAAGACCAGTCCGTTACCCCGTACAACAGGACGTTTTCCGCCAGCTGAAGCACTAACATGCTGACTTCTTCCTCCTCTTCCTCTGGTGACAGTTGGAGATTCCACAAACCGGCCAGTCTTAATAACAACGACTGCTGATCCGCAATGACGTTATAAAGTTTGACCCGTGAACATCTTTCAGTAGATTCAGGAGCGGCGGTTTTGACGTTTTGTGTGTTCATTCTGGTTGTTCCCCTTCGGTGGTGAGTCCATCTCTCAGTGAGTTCTTTCGCGGCAAGGGCAACGGAGTACCAACGCAGGCAGGCAACAAGGGGCGGAGACAAAAATTTTACGAGAAACGAGGAAAAGTTTTGGCGCAGTGCATTTCACCCCTTGGGGAATGACCAGGCGGTGCTACGTTTAAGCCCGAAGCGGAAGGGCTGGCTGAGCGATGGCACACAAACGGACCGGCGAGAATGAACGCACCCGACACGGGCGAAGCCGTGGCGACCTCAGCGCCGGTGGCGTTATCACCGGCAGTTCAGGTGGCGCGGCCTTTGCCGCTGCAAGCCTTCCGTTGCGTCAGGATGGAAGCCCGAAGGGCAGAGACAGCTTGCTGGCTCTGTTCACGACAGCCGTGCCCGAAGGGTGACGCCCAGTCCCAGCATTTTTTACCGGACAATCAGCACAACAGGAAGAAACTGAGGAGTCAGCAGAGCTACAGCAGGAACCCTAAGAAGCGTCATCCCAGGAAGAAAATAATGAAGGGTAAAACGGATGAAGCTAACCAGGCCGGGCAGTGTTGTAATATGCGGGAGAACCGCAGCGGCGCAGCCGCAGCAGTTACGTGCACAAGGTTTTTCTCGCGGGCTGAAAAGCAGGGATTGCTCCCTGCCCTCTCCTCAGTATGTCCGGCGACTGCCCTTGATGCGATACCAGAACGGTGTATACATTTCGCGGGTGATTTTCTGGCTAAGAGAATTACCAACCCTGACACAGGCGGGGATCCCCAACAACGACAACTGCACGTAGCACATCCGCGCGGCCACCGGATCGAGATCGGTACACTGCACTAGCAGCTGCGTCTGCGGGTTATAGCCTCTGTCTAGCAGCACCTTAGCCGCCGCGATCACCATACCGCCCGCGCCGCAAGTCGGCTCATCCAGCGTAATATAGGGCGCACCGTCCGCCAGTTCCTGAACGCGCTGCCCCATGACCAGCCCCGCGATCAGCTCACTCAGGGAAAACGGGGTAAAAAACTGCCCCATGTCCTTACTGCCGATCTCCAGCTCCATGAATATGGAACCCAGAAAATCGCACATACCGGCATCCAGCCCCGATGTCACCAAAGCCAGTAAGCGTGCCATACGATTCAGGTCGCCTTTCTCATAACCGGCAATCGTCTGAAAATATTCACTCTCCAGCTCGACAGACTGTAAAAAAGCATTTTCCAACGCGACGGCGGCCATTGTCACAAAGTCCCTGAATACCTGATACCGGTTGTGATAGCGTGCCGTTTCACGGAATAGTTTCACAAAGTCTTTCCGGTGATTATCCAGCAGTGAAACTGAGCTATCCCGCACAGGCCGCGAAAATGAAACCACGTCAGCAGGCGTCGCTGTCGTAACGGAAACCGGCTCAACCGCCACGGCCTCCGGCGGGGAAAACAGCGCATCAAACGATAGCTGGCTCATGCTGTCACGCCCGTTTCACGCGCGCGGGCGGTAAAAACGCACCCGTTTTCAGTGACGTCAACCGCCAGATCGGCTGCGCCCGCTGTCAGACATTCCAGCATTTCCGGCGGCAATACCACGTTTTCCCATATCTCACCGTAGCCGCCTGTTGCGTTATTGATGGCGACAAACATCAAGCCTGCGTCTTTCCAGTCATCGGGATCAAATCCTTCGGCATAGGACATAGTCCGATGCCCGTTAACGAATGACGCCTTTTCAGCGGTCAGATATATGCCTTCATCGGCCAGAAACCACAGTTTACAGGCGTTATTTTTAACGTCGGTCATTACCGGTGCCAGCGCCTCTGCTTTAAACAACAATGCGTTACCCATCGTTCACCTCTCAAAAGTCTGTAAATTGCCGCCCCGCAGGGCGGCAAGGTCATCAGGCGTAAGCCCGTTTCAGTTCCAGCGTGCGTAGGACCTGCCCCAGTTCGCTGCCCCGCATAGCTGGAACTCGGACGGACTGGCGCTTGCGCTGGCATTTGGCGATGTGACGCCCCAACGCCTTGAGCGACGCTGTGATGTCCTGACTTTTCAGAGGTTCCCGCACTATGCGCAGGTGTTTTTTTGCCGCCTCAGGCTTTACAAACGGCAATGGGGATGCAATTATCTGTGCTTCAGTATTCATAGTTTTAACTCCAATCGAGTATTGAAAGCCGGTCTAACTTTCTCAGGGGTAAACCGGCACGAATGAGCAGACGAAAGTCTGCTTTTTTCATTTCTGGTACGTGGTTTCCTTGCTTAGCACCTCCTTAGTAATGCGGTTAACAATCGCCGTGTGGGTCATGGTTGCCTTGTCGCGGAACGTGAAATAGCGATCCCCGATTTTGGCGTAAATATCCGTCACGTCGCCGCTTACCATCTCAGCCAGCTTGAACGATTCGCACTGCGCGTCGCCCTGCCAGTCGTTTGGGTACATCAGCGCGATCGCATCCATAAATGCCGTCAGGGTGATTTCTGACACATCGGTGTAGGCTATTTTTTCGCACTGCTGCCAGTAGGCCGCCTCTGCCGCCGCGTTCCACTGGAAGCGATCGGGATTGTGGTAGCCGGTGTCTGTCATTTCTGGCGTGTACATGGTGTTTCTCCTTGATTTTCATGGCGGGAGGATCCCGCAATTCGTACTAAACTTCTGTTGAACCAACCCACGAAGCACCTAAATAGGCATCTGAGCCTTCCCCGTTATCATCCGGCTGAACAGTGATTAACTGGTCATGCGTCCAGCCGTCCTGTGGTGCCTGCTGCCTGAATATTTCAGCCCCGTCGAGCGTTCTGATAATCAGGGTTTCATGTCGAACCGGCGTTAAAATATCCGGCTCTCCTTTTGTCTGGTCGGTGATGTAGTAGATCATTCTTTTTTTCCTTAACTCCCCAATATAAAATTCACTTTAACGGGGGACGATCCCGCCCTCGGTTGTTGCTCAAATTTCAATGCCCGACGCCTTAACCCGCTTGTTAAACGCCTTAAAATGATCCGCGTCGCACACAGAAATATGGCTTCCCGCCTTGGTCGTGCCTGAACTGAGCGCATAGCTGTATGCCATTTTCATTTGCTCGGGATACTTTTTACGAAACGTCTGCAATGCCTTTGGCGTCTCAAAACCGTAAACGTCGTACTCTTCGGGTTTGCCACCCTTCACACCCTCGGCTAATAGGAACTCGTATTTCTTACCCCATCTTTCAGTAGATTCAGGAGCGGCGGTCTTGACGTTTTGTGTGTTCATTCTTGTTGTTCCCCTCGGTGGTTAATCCATCTCTCAGTGAGTTCTTTCGCGGCAAGGGCAACGGAGTACCAACGCAGGCAGGCAACAAGGGGCGGAGACAAAAGTTTTACGAGAAACGAGGAAAAGTTTTGGCGCAGTGCATTTCACCCCTTGGGGAATGACCAGGCGGTACTACGTTTAAGCCCGAAGCGGAAGGGCTGGCTGAGCGATGGCACACAGACAGCCCTGCGAGAATGAACGCACCCGACACGACGCAAGGCGTGGCGTCCTTAGCGCCGGTGGCTTCATCACCGGCAGTTCAGGCGGCGCGGCCATTGGCCGCTGCAAGCGGGAGTTGCGTCAGGAATGGAAGCCCGCCAGGGCAGAGACAGCCTGCTGGCTCTGTTCACGACAGTCCGTTCCCGCAGGGAGACGCCCGGTCCCAACGTTTTTTGCCGGACAATCAGCACAGCAGAAAGAAACAAAAGAGAAGCCAGTACCACAGCAGGAACATCAGGAACAGCAGGAACAGCAGGAACAGCAGGAACAGCAGGAACAGCAGGAACAGCAGGAAAATGAAAACACAGCCAACGTATATACGGCATACAAACTGAAGCCATTAACCTATGTCTCACGTAATATGAAGTAACCCATCGTAATGAACGGGCAGCCGCAGTGGCGTAGCCACGGCAGCGCCTGTTCAATGGCCGTTGACGTTCGCCCTGGCAAACATCGGACTCTGGCTATAGCCCCGCCGCTCGGGGCCATGCTTGCAACGGTCAGTCTTTGAAGGCGTGGTCGAGTTCGTTCATCTGTTTATAGATTTCCAGTATTTGCGCGTTGAGTTGGTTGATCACTTGTCCAGCAAGGCGCTGCGTCAACTCTTCACTACCCCAGAAGTATTTTTTCTCAAACGCCCGGAACTGTTCGCGTAACTCAAAAGTCGCATTAGCCAGCGCCGCCACGTCCACCCGCAGGTCGATATTATTCTGATAGTTGCTCATGCCATGCTCCCGTATTCCTGTGAGACTGAAGCCGGTGCCGCAGGGCGCCCACGCTGAAACTCTGTAAGACGACGTAATCCCGCCGCGTGGTATTCCTCTAAGAGTTCAATACCAATCCAGCGTCGCCCGCACTGCGCCGCCGCGACGCAGGTAGAACCGCTGCCACCAAACGGGTCGAGCACAATGTCGCCGGGTTGCGTGAAGGACTCAATCAGCGGCCGCAGCGCGGAAACCGGCTTTTCTGTCGGGTGATAACGGTTGCCGGAATACGCCCACGGCATCACGTCCGGTAAAGGGTTTTCAGGCAGCGGCGGGCGGCCTTTGGCCAGCACGTAGGCGCTTTCATGGCGATAGCCTACGAATGCCGATTTTGACGAGTAGGCTTTGGTGAATACGATGTGGCCCACGACGCGAAAACCGGCGGCTTTCCACGCGGCCATAAACTGGTCAACCCTGTTCCAGCCGTAAAAGCTGACCGCCAGACTGTCATTTTTAAGCACACGGAACATCTCGCGGCTGACCGGAAGTAACCAGTCGCCCTGCTTGTCGTTGGCAATGGAACGCCCGGAACGGTCAGTAAAACCGACAAGGTACGGCGGATCGGTGAGGATGAAATCAACCGAGCGGAATGGAAATTTGGACATGACCTGCTGACAGTCACCCTGCATATATCGGGACATAGCGTTACTCACATAGAGAGCCGGAACCGGCCGGCGCCGTGCCCCCACGACAGACGTGCCACAGGCCGAGCAAAAAAGGGCCGACACGGAAGCCGCAGCGCCGGTATGAACGGGCTGAATGCGTCGTGAATACCGGTGACCGGGTGACAAGGTGGGTTTACGAACCCTTTGAAGAGAGGCGGCACGTCTACAGTGCGGGCACGGGGTTGGCGCTAACTTTTTGAGAGATCAGGCTGCGACAAACAGGCAGATGGAATACAACCGGAAAGACCAGGAACAACGCATGAGGAGCAACGCGACATCATTCCTGGCGGGAACTGTGCCAGCGGCGCGGCATTAGCCGATGCAAGCTGCGAGAAAGGACGTCAGATGAGCAAAAATGCCGCAGCAGGACGCCACGGCAATTGATGAGGTTACCGGCCTTTGAAGTACTCCGGTCGCAATGCCAGCTCGCGGGCGATCAGCTCGTCGGCAAAAAGCGGGACACTCTTCAGGATCCGACGTCGCAGTTTTCGCAAGCGCGCCTGCGCCTTACGCTCCGGTAGCCAGCGTTTAACCGGACGTTCTGCCAGAAAATCCAGACAGACGGCGTAATCACCACCGGCGATAAAACGGGACAGTATGCTGTCCGGTACCGGCGCACCCTCGCAGACGTCCTCCGACACCAAAACCGGCTCGCCGGTACAGGGAATGTGCGGGTAACGCCAGCGCAGAGAATATCGCCACATTGTTCACCTCCGGTCATCGCGCAGCCTGTTCGGCAACAGCTGGGCATCGAGCCATTGCTGAGCTACCGGACGTTCTGTCAGTTCACCGCCCAGCTCATCGAGGATCGCCCACAGCGGCTGACCTGAGTTAAATGCCTCGCCCTGCAAGCCGGTAAACCGCCCGCCCCACGCCGCTAACATATCCGTCAGGTCGTCATCGTAGATGCCCCGTTTTTCCTGCCGTTTGTACCATGCGGTCAGTGCTGACGGGGTGATAAACGCCAGTTCGATTTCTGCCTGTAACACAGCAGTCTGATAGCGCCTGCGCTTTTGCAGGCGTTCCTTTTCCTGCTGTTTTTCCCTGCGGCTGTAGCTGACATCCCAGCGGCGGTGCTGACGTTCGCTCAGGCGATAGCCGGTTTGAGGAAAATACTGGCTGACGGCACAGCCCGACAACGGCAGCGGACAAACGTCACCACGACTTTCAACCAGCGTGTTAAGTGCGGCCAGATAGCGTTCTTTGGGGGCACCGCCACGGTCTTTCGGAGAGTAATTTGCCGCAGCGCGGCTCACGTCGCTGGCGGTAATGCGCCCCGCTTTACCGCCGCGCAGCTGCTTAAGCAATGCGACCGCATACGGATACTGACCGCGCTGACAGCGTTCCTCCACCTCGATGATGGCCTGCAGCGCGGCAAGCTGAAACGGGTTCACCGGCACTAATGAAAGATGACGGGGGATCATACTGCACCTCCGGCATTTCTCATGGCCACCGCCACCTGCTCCGGCGTCGTCAGTCCGGCGGCAATGCAGGCCATCACCGATGCCAGCAGGCTGCCTATCACCTCCGGTTCGGGCTGCTCACTGCAGTAAAACCACGCCACGGACGCCCCGTTATCAAACGGCAGGCACAGCCGCCAGAACGGCACGTCGGCGCTGCTGCTGAACAGACACACCGTCACCGCAGGATGGGCGGAAGGTGACAGCCTGACGTTGACCGGCGCATCGCCGCCAAACTCACTGCGGTACTCTATATCGCACATCCAGCCCTCCGGCAGATGCAGCTGGCGAACCACCTCACGGCTGAGGTCACAGCGCTCAGTCTCGCCGCGCTCTGCGTACTGCTCCAGTTCGCTGCCGGTCATCGCGTGTACTCTGGCAAATGTTAAGATTTCATTTTTGGTCATGGCAATAACAGCCGCCCCTTACGGAGCGGCGCTCCCTGTCAGGCGGCAATGTTGTCAGATTCAGAGGCGTTTGCGGTGGCTTCTGCGTCGGTTTCAGGCTCTCCGGCATCAGTCGCAGTGACCGCGTCACTTTCCGGCAATACTGGCGTATCAGTCACCGGCAGCAGACAGTCAGGCACCCAGCGGGTCTGTGAGATGTCCTCTTCAGCCCGTTCGGCGGCATCGCCCTTCTTCATCTTGAGGACATCGCGCGACGCCCCGCCCAGACCGGCCTGTGACAAACTGTCAGAAATCAGCTCTTTACTGATGCGCCCGAAGAAATTGGCTTTGGTCGGCTGCCACCAGTCGCGCAGAGTGAAATTCAGCAGCGCTTCGACCGGCTCGAGGTCTTTACCCGCTTTGCCATCTTTGTCGCTGAGACGTTCTGATGCCCCGTCGAGCGTTCTGGCAAGGCAATAGCCCATTACGTTAATCAGCGCTTGGGTGTCCCACGTCAGCAGCCAGTCCCAGCTTTTATGCCAGTCCTGTGGCAGCAGTTTCTGCCACGCGTCGTGCATCGCAGTAAGGTGCTGCATGGCCAGACCGTCGGCAGATGTCGGCGCATTGTCGAGCATCAGTCCGGTTTTGGCATGCAGGGTTACTTTGAGGGTCGACGGGTTATAAGACCGGTGGTCGAAAGTGGATTTGAGGCAATCATGGACAAAAATTACCAGAGCCATTTGCGGTTGTTCTGCCAACGCAGCCTGTACTGCCAGCGTTCTTTCGCTGGAGAGGCTTTTGGCCAGTACCGCCGACAGCGGTTTCGCCTGCGGCACTTCCGGTGTGCTGTCTTCAGTGCGGATGCTGGCAATGGTGTGGTTCACACCGCCTTTTTTCTCGACTTCAGGGATATCGCTTCGCAGCATCACGCCACGGCGCACGCTGATAACGTTACCACGCAGGGAAGCCACCACCCCGCCGTTAGCACGCACATCGTCAGTCCATGCGCGGTTCTCAGCGTTTTGTTCGATGGCAGACATTTCGGTCTGACAGGCGTCAGCGGCCTTTTCCAGCGCGTCGTGGTCACCGTCTTCGGCATCAAACTGCTCCGATAACGCCTCCAGCTGCTTATCCAACGCATTAAACCGCGCACTTTCCTCAGCTGTCAGCTCACCGCGAGGTTCGTTGAGTAACAGATATTTTTGCGCGTCGTCGCCGTAGGTGCTGATGCCCTCAGTCCGTCCCTCTGACCACTTCCAGCCCTCGGCCTGTGCGATGCCGTCCGCGACTTCGGTGAGTTTCTGGCGGGTTAAGGTATCGAGGAGAACGGTATCGGTGATAAACCCTTCGTCTGTGAACAGGTCATAGCGGAACCCGCCCCCCGCCTGTTCGTAGGCATCCCGCCCGACGAATTCCAGCAGGCGGTGACCTTCCGCAGAAACTTCACCCCTGAGCACCGCCTCACGCAGCTCTTTCGGATTGCGATAATAACCATAGGCATTTTTCCAGACATCCAGCTGGCGTTCGTGGTCTTCAGAGGCAGACAGTGCCTGCAGCTGGTCAACGTTAATCTTGTCTTCAGCCAGTTCAGCAAGCAGTGCCGGAGCCATCCCTGCAAGGCGCAGGAATTTCTGGACGTGTTGGGTGCTGTACCCCATCAGGCCACCGATTTCTGCTGCCGTTTTGCCGCTGGCACTGATGCGGGCGAACGCCATAATCTGGTCAGCCGGATGCATGCTTTCGTGCTGGAAGTTCTCGATGGCTGAAACCACCTCAGCCACGTCATCGCTGACGGTTTTCACCGGCACGGCGTAATCCGGTGCGATCGCCCCCTCGTTCAGCAGGATACTCAGCGCACGGAAACGGCGGCCACCGGCGGCGGCACCCAGCTGGCCATCAGGCAGGCGGTGAACGATAAGGTTATGCAACACGCCCACGGCTCTGATGCTGCCCGCCAGTTCCTGCAATTTTGCCGCATCCGGCTCTGCTTTACGCACATTCAGCGGAGACAGAGACAGCTGGCTGAACGGCACCATGTCGACCGGCGTATTCGCCAGCGCCTGTTCGACGACCTCGGTAACGACGGTATTTTTAGACCGTTTGGTGGATTTACTCGCTTTAGATACTGCTTTAGACTCGGTAACTGACATAATTGATTCCTCGTAAGTTTTGATTTTGTCTGCCGGACGCCTGTACGTCCGGCACCTCATTGCCTTTTACTGCTTTCTCACACCACATCTGATGATGTATCTGTTAAGACCAGCCCCTGCTTCTGGCTCAAAATCCCACGCCCGCCACACCATCTGCCCGTCAATGCGAACGACAAGGCGAAAATGCGTGCCCTGATCGTCTTCGATGGCGATATTCGCGTAAGCGACGGCGACGGCTTCAGCCTGCTTACGGGTAAATGTGTCGTCCGGCAGCAGTACGTGATCGTGGTTTTCCATAATTCGGTACTCCTTGTGATACCCCGCAAATACGGGACGGTTAATGTCGAAGGTCATCTTCAGAACGGGATATCATCGTCAAAATCAACCGGCGGGAATTCTCCCCCCTGCGGTGCGGATTGCTGTGCCGGTGCCGTTTTAGCGGATTTTTTGCTGCGCGCGGCGTTTGCCGGTTTCGGGTCAACAGCAGGCTCACCGGAATGAGACGGCGCATTTGCCGGTGCCTGTGAATCCGCTGCGTCACCCGACTGACGGTTGCCCTGTGCGCTGCCCAGCATCTGCATCGTGCCGTTTGCCTTGACCGCAATTTCCGTGGTGTAACGGTCGATACCCTGCGCGTCCTGCCATTTGCGGGTCTGCAGCTGGCCTTCGATGTAGACTTTTGCGCCCTTGGTCAGGTATTCACCGGCTATCTCAGCAAGCTTTCCGAACACGACCACGCGGTGCCATTCGGTTTTTTCTTTTTGTTCGCCGGTGGCTTTGTCACGCCAGTTTTCGGACGTGGCCAGCGTCAGGCTCGCCACCGCGCCGCCGTTCGGCATATAGCGCAGCTCAGGTGCCTGACCTAAATTACCCACGATGATGACTTTGTTAATTCCACGTTCTGCCATGATGACTCTCCTTATCGTTCAGGGCTTTTAGCCCATATCTTCGGTTAGATTCGCTTTGTCGCGACCTTGACGTTTTGTGGTATCTGGCTGTATTTCTGGCGGGGTGTTACCACATCTCCAGTTGAGTTCCTTCGCCGCGAGGGCGTAAAAAACACCGACGGTGGCGAACGTCCGGGGCGAACGCGAAAGTTTTCGGAGGTACGAGGAAAAGTTTTGGGGACGTTTATTTACCCTGGACGGGCGACAGCGGCTGTGTTTTGGTCAGCCCAGGCGAAAGGAGCTTAACGGGAGAAGACACCCGTAACGGATGTAGCGGATACCACCGCAACGACGACGAGCGGCAGCGAATCGCCGTTGCCCGACAGTGGCCTGCTGCTTTACCGCAGGCCAGTGAAGCGACGCGGCCGTTGGCCGCTGTAAGCGTGGTTTTGCGTCAGGGATGGAAGCCCGCGGGCATAGCCCGCAGGGGAGAGACAGCGCGCTGGCTCTATTTACGACAGCCCGCCCGTCAGGGGACGCCCGGCCCCCTACCCTCTCTACCCACAGACTTGTCCACCGTTTCTGTGGACAACTTTCAGTCAAAGTATTTCCGCCGACAAAACAGGCATCTGACCAAAACCTCTAAGAGTTTTCTTGCCAACGTCCAAAAAGCCCCACCATAATACTGTATACCCATACAGTACAATCAAGGCCACTATGAAAGCAGAAATCATTTCCCCACTGACCAGCTCACGACTGCAGCTCCCGCTGTTTGCCGACACCTGCCAGGCCGGTTTTCCCAGCCCGGCCACGGACTACGTTGAGAAGACGCTGGATCTAAACGAGTTCTGCATCAGCCACCCGTCCGCGACCTTCTTTGTCAAAGCCGAAGGAGATTCGATGGTCGAGTCCGGGATAATGTCGGGCGACCTGCTGATCGTGGATAAGGCAGAAAAGGCCTCCCACGGCGACATCGTCATTGCCGCCGTCGACGGTGAGTTCACCGTAAAACGGCTCTGCACGCATCCGGTGCTTTGCCTTCAGCCGATGAACCCAGCCTACTCGCCGATATTTGTTAATCCGGACGACCTGGATATCTTCGGCGTCGTCATCCACGCCATCCACACCTTCAGGTAACGCGCTATGTACCTGCTCTGTGACGTCAACTCGATGTACGCCAGCGTGGAACAACTTTTCCGGCCAGACCTGAAGGGTAAGCCGGTGATCGTGCTCAGCAATAATGACGGCGCGATTGTGGCCCTCAACAAAGAAGCCAAAAAGCTCGGCATTAAACGCTTTGCCCCCTACTTTCAGGCGAAGGACATCATCAGACGTCACCAGGTAACCTGTTTCAGTTCGAACTATGCGCTCTACGGCGACATGTCCGCACGGATCATGTCCACGCTGGAAGAAATGGCCCCGGCGCTGACGATTTACTCAATCGACGAGGCATTTCTGAAGGTCACTGGCATCGATGCTTGCGAGTCATTTCTGGCCTTTGGCCAGCGCGTCCGGGCAACAGTACGGCAGCGCACTGGGCTGACCTGCGGGATCGGTATTGCGCAGACGCTTACGCTGGCAAAGCTGGCCAATCACGCGGCGAAAACCTGGCCGGCCACCGGCGGCGTCGTTGACCTGAGCAATCGCGACCGCCAGCGTAAACTGATGGCACTGCTGCCGGTGAATGAGACGTGGGGCATTGGGCGAAAATTATCTGAGAAGCTGACCGGGATTGGGATTAAGACGGTGCTGCAGCTGGCGGACGCCAACCTGAACCTGATGAAGAAGACGTTCGGGGTCGTGGTGGAGCGCACCGTGCGGGAACTTAACGGCACCGCCTGCATCTCGATAGACGCCCTGCCCGCCAAACAACAAATCATCTGCAGCCGCAGCTTCGGCGAACGCATCACGCAGCTGCAGGACATGCGGCAGGCCGTCTGTCAGTATGCGGAGCGAGCATCGGAAAAGCTCCGCCAGGAAAGTCAGTACTGTAAACACGTCAGCGTTTTTTTACGAACCAGCCCCTACGCCAACGAGCCTCAGTACGGGAACAACGCCAACCAGACGCTGATGCTGGCCACGCAGGACACCCGCGACATTGTCGCCGCAGCGATGAGAGCGTTAGACAGCATCTGGCGGGACGGCTACCGATATCAGAAAGCGGGGATCGTGCTGAACGACTTCTGTGACAAGCCTGGACAGATAGACATGTTTGACGAATCGCCGCCGCGCCCGAACAGCGACGCGCTGATGCACGCCATCGACAGGATTAATACGACCGGGATGGGCAAAGTGTGGTTTGCAGGACAGGGCATCGATAAAGGCTGGAAGATGAAACGCGACATGCTCTCCCCTGCCTATACGACCCGATGGTCGGACTTACCCTTAGCATCGATACGCTAAACAACTCAAAAAACAATTAAAAACAATTCATTTTAATATGAAAAAACAATCATTATGATAGTATAAAAACTTAGCATGGTGTTTATCATATTCTTCAGCAAACTGCCTTTTTCACTTCCCCAGTCCAGATGATTCATTGTTTATATTTGATCCTTCCTAGTTACTTTCGGGGAGGGGGTTGACCCGCCCTAATCTGTTAGCTGCGTTACTCACATACAGCAAAACTCAGACCAGGCACATTTTTAGGGCTGACGAAGAAAAGCTCACATTGACACGTTACTCAACGACACAATAGCACCCTCCGGAGGAATGAGATTCCCCCGCTCCGCAATATGAGGTTACAGCACGCAAGCCTCTTTGACCCAAAGCGTTTAACCTTCGCGGGGATTCAGGCCAAGAGGTTTTCAGCACACTTATATTCCTATCGCAACACGAGCAATACCAAATCATATAACAATCATTTTAATATTAAAAAACCATCATTTCACATAACGTGAATGGCAAAAATGCTGGTAAGCAGTTATGATTTCTTGCTACTATATGCACATCATAAACATAGCATTTTAATATTAAAATGAGGTTAAAAAACATGATTCTTACAGTAGGGAATACTAAAGGCGGAGTGGGTAAGACAACACTTGCTGTAAATATAGCAGCCGCCAGGGCCATGCAAGGCCGGGACGTTTTACTTATCGATGCTGACCGTCAGGAGACCGCACAGACTGCAATCAGCATAAGAGCACAAAATGAAATCCAACCGGGTATCGCATGCTCAGCTTACGCAGATGGTCCAATCCTGCGCTCGCAGCTGATGCAGCAAAAAGCAAAATATGATGATGTCATCATTGATGCCGGCGGCAGGGACTCAACCGCATTGCGTGCAGCACTCGTTTTAACGGATGTTCTGTTGGTTCCTTACCGCCCAGGCAGTTTTGATGTATGGGCTTTGCAGGACATCTCAGACCTTATTACAGAAGCACGTAGTGTGCGTGACGGGTTGAAAGCTTACTCAGTCATTAACGTTGCCGATGCAAATCGTAACTCAATAGATAACAGAGAAGCCGCGGCTATCTTTACCGATTACCCAGAACTTGAGTTTATCCCTGACCATATCGTCGGTCGTAAAGCATTTTCCAATGCTGCGGGTTCTGGCCAGTGCGTCTTTGAATATAAGCCACAAGATGCTAAAGCGAATCTGGAACTAACTACCCTCATAAACATTCTGTTTAACAATCAATAAAACATCATATTAATATTAAGGTGATATGAAATGGCAATTACCAAGCCTCCAAGAAAAACAGATGAAGCTAACGCAAAACTGGATGCTTTCATCGAAGGTGCTCCAGATGGCCAGTCAGCGAAAAAGAAAGGGGTCATAAAAGGAAAAAAACAACAAATCACGTTAACTATTACCCCAGACATCCTTGAGCAGTTAGACCAAAAAGCAGAAGACCTGGGCCTTTCTCGCGCGGCGCTGATCAACATCGGTATCAGACATGTACTAAATGAAGGCGCAATGATAGGTGGGAAGAAAGATTAGAGCCTGATTCAACTTCATCTCTTTTAACATGAAAATACTGTCATTTTGATATTGAATTGATGGTTTTTTAGAGTTGTAATAATGGTTAATCAAGTGAATAAAACTCAGTCAGCGTTGTTTGGTGAAATATACATACCTCTTGACATCCTCCCCGCCCTAAAGGGCGAGGATTCCTACAGCGTTCAGACCGAAGTCCGACTCGCCTCGGTGGGTTCCTGATTCATCGAGCGACCTAAAACTGCCATCTCTCCACAGGCTAGCGCGGCGTGCCCCGCCGCTAAAATATTACGTGCGCCATTGATATCGGCGTTCGCGCTATATCCACATTCCAGACACTTGAACTCGCTTTGTGTCTGCCGGTTCTCTTTCGCTGTATGACCACAGCAAGCACATTTTTGACTCGTATAGGCTGGGTTTATCAACAACACCTGACCACCCCGCCAGAGCTGCTTGTACTCAAGCTGTCGGCGAAGCTCGTGCCAGCCCTGATCTAATATCGAACGGTTTAAGCCGGTTTTTGCCCGGACGTTGCGACCGGGCTGGCCTACCGTACCCGAAGCTGACTTTGACATGTTGGCAACCTTCAAATCTTCAATGACGATCATCGCGTGATTTTTGCTGATTGTTGTGCTGACTTTATGAAGGTAGTCGCGGCGGATATTACCGATACGAGAATGCAGGTTTTGTACTTTCCGTTTCGCCTTCTTCCAGTTGTTGCTGAACTTCACCTTGCGGCTCATTTCACGCTGGAGTCTGGCGAGTTTTCTCTGGTTGGATTTAAAGCTATTTACAGGCTCAAACACCGTGCCATCTGATAGCGTAGCGAGCTTCGCTACGCCCGCATCAAGCCCTACCATCGATGTTGAGATATGAGCCAGTTCAGAGACTTCGTATTCCGTCTGGATGCTGATGTACCACTTACCGCATGACTGGCTGACGGTGACATTTTTCACCTCACCTACAACCTGACGACTATTGCGGTAGCTGATCCAGCCCAATTTTGGCAATGATATGCGACTATTGTCCTGATCCAGTTTCACGCCCTGCGGATAGCGGAATGCATCACTTTGACCGCGTTTTTTAAATCGAGGGAATGATGCCCGTTTCTGAAAGAAGTTTTTATAGCCGCGCTCAAGGTCTTTTAACGCCTGCTGCAAAGGCTGAGATGGTGCTTCTTTCAACCATTGAGTTTCAGGTTCTTTTTTCCACTCAACCAGCCATGCTGTCATTTGTGCATAGGAAAGGTATTTATTACCAGCCTCATGATTTTCATTCTGAAACGCAAGTGAGCGATTAAATACAAAGCGACAAGCCCCAGCGAAGCGCCGCATATCACGCTCTTGCTGACCATTTGGTCTTAGCTGGAATTTAAAGGCTTGTAGTCGCTTCATATCCATAATGATACTCTTGGCCTATGACAAAAGAAATTGATATTCGTCGAGGAAGGCATTGCACATTCCTGATGCATGTTCACTTGGTCTTCGTTACCAAGTATCGACGCCGAGTATTTGATCAGGATGCTATCGAGAAGTTACGCAGCTACTTTGCCAGTGTATGCGCTGATTTTGATGTTGAACTGGTTGAGATGGACGGAGAAGGTGATCACGTTCATTTGTTGGTCAACTACCCACCAAAATTAGCGGTATCCAGTTTGGTTAACAGTCTTAAAGGGGTGTCCAGTCGATTGCTTCGTCGTGATCGCCCAGACATTGCCACACGGTACTACTACAAAGGCGTTCTGTGGACTCCGAGCTACTTTGCCAGTAGTTGCGGCGGTGCGCCAATATCCATCATCCGGCAATACATTGAGCAACAGCAAACACCAAGTTAGGTAGAAAACCGTGCCCTTATATCCCCGCCCTGAAGGACGGGGCTTTACGGCACACTGGGTAATATTTTGGGTTTTGAGGGCCGTCCTGAAGAAAGGGGATACAACGAAATTTTTGGGGCAGGGGACTGTGAGGGTCTTGATACCGGTTCATATCCTGTTGTCTGGCAGCCACCCGTAGTAACAAAAAGAATTGCTGCTCAAAGTGCAGAATTTTTGTACAGCAGAGTTTGTGATGATCCAGTCAGTAGTTTAGCGTTTCAAAAAGAAAAGGATTCATTTCTGGCGATAGGCCTTACACCTGAGATGAAGAGCGTCTGTTTAAGGGTCCTCGAAGATAGTTTTGATGTACGCCAGTTAACTCTGTTTCCTGATATCGACGGTTTCTGCTACGCCAACAGTGAGAATTTTGGACGTTACAGCAACGAAAGATGGTGATTCAATGGGAGAAGATCCCAATAACGTAATCAGCCATGAAGACTGGGTCTTGTCAGCGTCTTCAGTATCAATAAGTTATCCACATATAACCCTGATATTACAATTCTTAAGATCATAATTAGATCATATTAAAGAAAAACAGATCACCACCCTCGTATGCTATTGAAAAAAATAGTTAAATTGGAACTTTGAGCGGTCACTTTCATAAAAAAGGCGGTTACTTTCATAAATTTAGCGTTTACTTTCATAATAAAGGCGGTTATTTTCATAATCTTTAGGCGGTTACTTTCATAAATAGTTCTTAAATTACAAATACGGTGTGGATAAATGGAAAAATCTAATGAAATCAATCCACCAGAAAGCCCATTCGCGATCATCAAGAAAGATTCGGGCACAGCTTATGAACTGATCCCGAACAGCAGCAAAACCGTCCAGCCCGTCGCACTGCTCAGATTGAGCGTGTTTACCCCTGTTTCACCTAAGGAAAAGGGGAAGCGGGAATTCCTGATTGATGCGTCAGAAGAACTTTCCAGCTTAGAAGTCGCCAGGCAGGAAGGGTATACAAATATCAAGATTCAGGGCGCAAAGCTTGGTATGTCTACTGATTTCAAAACGTGGATAGGGATCATCTCTGCCTTTTCAAAATACGGTTATTCCAGTGAAAAGATCACCTTACCGTTCTCTGAGTTTGCACGTATGTGTGGTTTGAAGCCTACAGATATCAACGGACGGGCCAGAACGCGCCTCAGCGACTCTCTGTTCAATTTATCAAGTGTGACGCTGGCATTTCGCAGCAAAGACGGCAAACGCTCACTGGTGACGCATCTGGTTCAACGTGCGGTATTAGATATGGACGCCGATTTGGTTGAAATTGTCGGCGACCCAAGTCTTTGGGAGCTTTACAGATACGACCACAAGGTTTTGCTTGGGTTAAAAGCCCTTTCTGAGTTATCCCGTAAAGAAGCCGCCCAGTCCCTATATGTGTACTTTGAGAGTATGCCACCATCTACGTTGTTTGTTTCAATGAAACGCCTTAGGGAGCGTCTTGCGATGGAATCACAGGTAAAAGACCAGAACGCTACGATCCGCCGAGCAATGACTGATTTGAAGAAAATCGGCTATATAGACTACACAGAGACCAAAAAGGGGAGGGAGATCATGTTCATAATCCATACCCGTTCACCAAAGCTTGGATTAGCCACTTCTTAAAAGCGGTCACTTTCATAAATATTTGCGTGAAAGGCGGTTGCTTTCATAAAAACCTTGAACTAAGCGGTTACTTTCATAAGTCTCATTGAGACTTTCTTCGCATTTTTCTATTTATGTGTGAATTTTGTACAAATTAAAGGGGCTGATTATGAAACCAGCATCCCTTTTACCAGGTGTTATGAAAGTGACCACCTTCATTATGAAAGTAACCGCTATCTGTTACAGATGTAAAAATGCAATTGAATTAATATTAAAATGATATTTCATTGATGTTGGAATGCTCCATTTTAATTGGCACCTCAAGCTATTCAGAGAACATTATCACGGCGAATAGTCGGCTGAATGGGAAGTTTGCTTGGATTAAATATTGCCAGGAAGGAGCCTGTGGTAAAATCGCCATAGGAAATTGTCGGCAGGAGTGGCCATGAAGAAGAATACGACCCCCACATTACATGACGCGGTGTTCAAGCAGTTTTTAACCCACCCCGAAACTGCCCGCGACTTCCTGGATATTCATCTGCCAACGGCGTTGCGCAAACTTTGTGATCTGAATACGTTGCAGCTGGCGTCGGGTTCTTTCATCGAAGACGACCTCCGGCCCTATTATTCCGACGTGCTGTATTCCTTAAAGGCGGGAAATGGTGACGGATATGTGTATTGCCTCATCGAACATCAAAGCTCGCCAGATAAACACATGGCGTTCCGCCTTATGAGATACGCCATAGCGGCAATGCAACGTCATCTCGATGCCGGTCATAAAACGCTACCTTTGGTGATACCCGTTCTCTTTTACCAGGGCAAAGTCAGCCCTTACCCGTATTCGATGAGCTGGCTGGATGAGTTTGAAACGCCAGAATATGCACGAACTCTATATAGTGAGAATTTCCCGCTGGTTGATATCACGATCATCCCGGATGATGAAATTATGCAGCATCGCCGAATGGCCATACTTGAGTTACTGCAAAAACACATTCGCCAGCGCGACCTGACAGAACTGTTGGACCAGCTGACTACCTTGCTGCTTGGTGGAAACACCACGCAGGAACAGCTAGTATCTGTGATAAACTATATGCTTCAGGCCGGTGAGTCCCGTGACCCGGCAACCCTGATTAATACGTTGGCATCACGTGTGCCACAACATGAGGAGGCTCTTATGACAATTGCTGAGCAATTACGCCTTGAGGGTGAACAACGCGGAATTCAGAAAGGTCTGCAATTAGGTGAGCAAAAAGGCCGTATTGAAGGGCGTGAAGAAGGCGAACGCGAAGCTGCTTTGAAAATTGCCCGCACGATGTTGGCCAGCGGCCTCGATCGCGCGATGGTCATGCAAATGACCGGTCTGAGCGAAACTGAACTCGCGAATATCCGCCATTAATATAATTTGAGGTTGGGCCTGACCCGGCCTCTCTTTGATTTCAATTACGCACTCATGAGCTGCAGTTATTACGCCTGCTGTTACCAACGGTGCAAAAGTGGATCACTTTTAACCCGTTGTTGACAGCCTGCCACATCCGACCATGAGATTGCCCTGTGACCGCCGCTTACGAAACCCGCCCCACATCCGAATTGTCCCACTTAGCCTGGTGTGCGCTTGTCGCTGTACGCCTCGCGCAGCAGGAAGGGAAAGCACAGCCCCCGCTGCAACAACACCTTTTTATCATGCAGTGGCTGACGACCGCACAGAAAAGGCGTCTGCTGCCCAAAAACGTCGCACAGGATATAGCCTGGTTGTTGGCTCAGGGCAAAAAATATGGCTTCTCTGCAAACCTGCTGAACAAAATTGATTATATCTACCGCTCCAGCGTGGGTGAACTCGCTACCCAGAGCGTACTTTTTCGCTTTACCTATTTTATCGAAACCCTTAAGACGATGGGATGGCTGGATTTTCTGGTCCCGCCAAAAGACTGGGAGAACGGATGGAAGTACTCTGAAACAACCAGTGCCGTCTATACGCCAAAAGCCCTGCTGCATCCGTCATTCGATGATACCGGCGCGCTGATAAAACCGATGCCGATCCGCTTCACCGGTGATATCTCTGGAGTATATGCCTTGATGGAGCAATGCAATCTCTGCTTTCACCCGGAATCCGACTACGCAGGCTGTTCTGAGTTTTTTCTTCAGGGATAACCAGCGTTGCATATCCATCATTTTGGATCCGCGGGAATAAGTCTTCAGAATGAACATCCCTTGCGAATAGAGATCGGCAAGAAGGTCACAATGACTGCTACGAGCGAGGAGCGGACGTTTGTAATAGCTCCCGCATTTGATGGCGCATGTTAATCAATAGGGAACGAGAGTGGTGTATAAATGAATAGCGTAAAATAAATTTAGAGTGTTGTTGCTTAAAACTATTATTAAGTTTCGAAACGAAGTTTCTAAATAGAGCGCTAGTTTTTGAACTCAGCGAGCTTACGGTCCACAATCTCACGGGAGGAACATTGAGTTTCACAGATCGAGGAAAAGAATGCCGTTAAAAAAATGGATAGCAAAAGGCTTTATCGCAATCATTCTAGCAGTCGGAGGCGCCTGTCTGGAGGCAAGCTCAGATCTCATTAAGAACAATTTTGAACCAGTACTGGTGTCAGCAAGAAATTTCTTAGAGGATCGGTTATTCCCTATCCCGAGCAGCGCGCTTATTGGCATCAATCTCACCTTTTATTTACCTTCTGCTGATGCTGGAGAAGCATCTGCGGAAGGATTATCAGCAACGATACCTGGTTCCCTATGCTTGGCATCAAATGGACATAACATTGTACGCCCTTTTGAAGAGTCGGCTAACGGGTATAGAAATAAAACGAACGTAATAATGCATATCGCTTGCAGACCCTCTGGTCGGATTTCCATAACTCTTTCACCTCAGAATGGCCAAGGCGTCAAGGTATACGAGGGTAGACTTAGTGACGGAGACAAAGTGGCTTTTTCCGGCGTGCCGGGCAGCTACAATGCAGGCATAGTAACAATCTACCGGCTCGATGCGATTGAACCTCAGGGACCTCAGGTACCAGTAAATAAATGTCTGCAATCTAATACATGTAAAGATTCCGACTTTTCTGTCGCAGAATAAAATCTCAAGGACAGGAGCAGTTCTTATGCATTCAGGCTAGTCAAGTTAACAGCTTGCTCACATTGGCCGACTTTTACCTATGACCAAAATGAGGGAGCAGTTCTGACCTGTTCCCGGTTGATTAACACATTGTGATGTCAGTAACGTCCGCTCCTGGCACAAAGCTGCCCGTCCACTCCAACTGACCAAAAATATTCCCAACGTAGGATACAGTTTTCCCAGCAATTCCAATCATCACCACATAATAAGCAAGCTTATGTTACCAAGCTAAACTATTTAAATTAATAGTGATATTTAAGTATACCCCAATGTCATCACCAAAATATGACTCATTTCTGCCTTGGATCATTACCTATCTGTCATGTACATTATGATCATCACCTAAGTGGCATTAAAGGGTAAAAAATGTACATTCATGGATATCTCCGGGCATCAACAAAAGAACAGGATGCTCTTCGGGCAAAAAAAAGAATGAAGACGTTCGTTGAGGAGAAAGGTTTTCGGCTGGCGAGCTGGTATACCGAAAATGTCTCAGGGGCTTCGCTTCAGCGTCCCGAACTTTTGCGCCTACTTGATGATGCCGCTCCGGGTGACATTATTCTCATCGAACAGGTTGATCGACTATCAAGATTGGATGAAGAAGGTTGGCAAAAACTGAAGCAACTTATTCAGGATAAAAATCTGGTCGTCGTTAGTCTGGATCTTCCAACCAGTCACATGGCTCTGGCCGCCGGAGCAGGGGATGAATTTACCCGAGCGATGCTGAAAGCCATCAACGGCATGATGCTTGATATGTTGGCAGCTATTGCCAGAAAGGACTATCAGGACAGACGCCGGCGTCAGGAAGAGGGGATCACTAAAGCGAAAGCGGCAGGAAAATTTCGCGGACGCCAGGCTGACCTTGAGTTGCACGATAAGATCCTTGAACTCAGAGTTAAAAATAAGCAAAGCATCCGAGATACGGCCAGACTATGCGGGGTTTCAGAAAGAACAGTTATACGTATAGTGAAGAGTAGGCTCATCGAGAATGGTTGTGATAGCCGATAAAAAATAAATACCAAAAAGTTGATCGGTCGTTTTGGGGAGTTTTCCGCTATACGGGAGAAAGCCCAACGCGCGGGGGAGGGTGAAAGCGGTCGGCAACGCCCCCGTTCCCGCCGCTTTACCGCATCAGACGGTATGCAAGCCCCTGATACAGCGAGAATTATACCGCAGCAGCCGGAAAAATCCTCCCTTTGACGTCAACAGGAAAAACCTCCCGCTTTAAACGCCGGAAAACACTACATATAGTAGCGGTTGCAGCTGACCGGCATACCATATGTAGTAACCAGCGGGCAGCTCGCGCCGGTGGCGTGGGAAAGTTGGGCAGTCTAGGGGAAAACCCCAATCTGCCCGAAAGCGTGACAGGTCAGCGTGTGTATGTCTGTCCAGCAGTCTTGACCATCCTGTGGCATAGAATATTTTCAAATCACGACATGACGCCATGGAGAAATATTATTATAAGAGATGAAAATAATTAATGGCATTCCGTTAAAACGCCTAATAATTATTAAAATAGTCCTCACAACTTCAGCGGTAGATTATTTTTGCTAATATTAACCTTTTGTGGAGACCAATTTTTTATAAGGGGCGTGATATAATATTCTTTTACACAATAAAGGCTATAACAATGAATAGAGATAACGGCGTCGTTTACAAAATGCTGAAGTTCGTTAAAATCAATGGTCAGGCTCAGCAAGAATACTTCCCTGAATTGTCTCCTGAGGTTGCTGAGTGGCATTTTCATTACCTCATCGAAAATAGATTGGTAAAGAGCGTGCTCAGTACAAATGATAGGGACGAAGATGAATACATCATTACTGGCCTCACGACTGCGGGTAACATGCTATTAATTGAGGGAGCTGAATAATGGAGACGCTTTATGTTTAAATTTAACCATCTGTTAGCGAACTAATATAAATATACACCAATCTTGTACAGAAGAGATAAAAGCCTCACTCTATGAGGCTTTTACAAATCATTAAATTAACCTACATTTTAAACATGGTTTGGAAATCTTCATTCCAGTGCGTATCTTCTGAAATTATAGTTCCTTCCTCATCGAGCAGCAGATCATGAGAAAGGATATTTGTAGGTTCATAGCCATTCTTTCCAAAGCGGATTGTTGTTTCAGCAATTTCCCAATCTTCTTCACTTACCGACGGTTGAATTGCATGGCAGTAAATGGCTCTAATATCCTTACCTCCGCAATCAAAATCATCAATGCTTTCAGCAATCTTTTTAGCTCTTGTAAATTCAATAATCGGACCATGTAAAGTCTCATAGGAAATATGAACGACTGTAGGTTCATTATCTGGTACTTGTCTAATCGCTTTGCTTAAATGCGTTTTAATGTCTTTTGCTTTTTTTTCTATTGATTCTTCAGCAAAACATACCCACCTAGCACAAAAACCCGAGTTTATTCCTGTACAGAAAATATTAAGGATGTCGTTATTTTCATCTCCGCCCATTCGGAAAAGATTTTTAGGGGTACAAAGATGAGTATAATTTTCACTACTATTAAAGCCATCCGCTAACAGGGAAACCATTTGTCCAGAGTTCCATTTAACGTAAAAATTATCAAAATGATTGTTTACTTTTTCCATGTCAATTTGGTTGATATTTATGATAATTTCTGCACTCTCAAGTTCCAAGACTTTTCCTTTTGCTATCTTAGGTTTCAACTGGTTAAAAGCTTTAACTAAAACATACTCATTTGTGTCTTTTAATTCAACCTTAAACACAACGTCTATAAATATAGATTTATTGTGCTTAATTAAAGACGGCACTAAGTTAAACCACCTTTTTCTCCATTCCTGACGCTCAAGTTCTGAATAATCCGTTATTTTTGCCAAGCGCTTGCATTCAACAAAGAATCTTTCTTCGCCTTTAGTAACTCTTAAGTCTGGTGTCTTATTTAGTGCTGTTTCAGGTATAAATTCTACATGATAGCCATTACGTGCATACATAATAGCAACTACTAATTCAAACAAAGTGGAATCTGGTTGGTTTATTTTGCTATTTAGGAATTCAGATAGCTTTACATCTATCCCTTCGATTTGTTTTGCAATTTCAATATGTCTTCCAATTGCAGCAAAAAATGGAAAAACTCTTGCAGATTGCGATAGTTCACTTACTAATGGTCGCTGATGTAAGCATTCAACTAAATAAAGATAGCATGCAACCCAATCTTCATGAAATGCGACTCTGTGTTTTGGATCTTCAGCACCTTTGGAAGCTTGTCTTTGATCCTTATATACATGTTCTTCCTGTTCCTTAAAGTATTTTACAACTCTTTCCTTACGGGCATTCCAATCATCTATTTTTATATATGATAAAAACCATTCCAATGATACTTTAGTGTGTTGCTTCCAAGGCGTTTCTCCCATGCCCCCCAATAACTCTTGTATCTCTTTTGCATATTCATTTTGAGTAAAACTTTTCATTGCAACCTCACTGTCATTTATATTTTAGTTGAAAATAAAGAGCAGCCATACGAATGGTAGACTTTATCAGATACAGTGTCAGTTAGTCTGGGGGTAAACCCTAATCCGGTGAAATGCAGCATTGGGCAGTCACGTAAACCCCAATCAGTTGGAAATAGCATTGGGTAGTCTGGATTCAAACCTATCAGAAAAAATGGGTCAGCATGGAGTAACCCCCTCCCGAGCTGTTTCTAACTCAAAGAAAGATAAACCCCTTCGTCGTAAGCAGGGGATGAACACCTAAGGGGATGGTGAGGTTAAATTTACCAATATTATTTTCTACATCGTAAGTCTCGTCTAAATTTAAAATAACATCTCTATCACATAACTCAGGAATATCACGGCATAGGCTGGCGATAATGTTGGTTATATTATAAATAGATGTATATAAATCAAATCCTCCTGAATATAATTCCCCCTTATGCGGAAACTGAGGGTCATTCGCAAAGCCGTCTAAATCATCAAAAACATAGCTCAAATCATGGCAATAGTTAATCAATGATTCTTTTTCTTCCAACATCCAGGGTTTTATCTTTCCGGACATAAATTTACGCAAAGCCTTAGCAATTATGTGTATAGGTACAATGATCATTTCAGCATGGCTAAACAACATATTTTGATGATCAAAGAATACGCGGATCTCGTCAACATCTCCCTCGTGATGATAATAATTTCTTAAATGTTTTAGGATTTTGAACTCTGGATAATCTGTTAATTCTCTATCGAAATCCTGTTTTAGCCTGTCATTTAAAGAATGAAGACTACTTAAAAATGTATAAAGTGTACTTCCATTCCTTTTATGGGCATAGGTCATATCCATTAATTCAAAGCTGCTTTCAAAAAACCTGTCAATGTACTTTACATTATCCATTTTCGTTCCTTATGGTCACAATAATTATCAGTTATTCATAATGCAGTTCACAAAAAAAACAATACTTTATCTGTGAACGGAAAAGCATTATTTCGGCATGACGCCATATGCTTGATTAATCCATGCAAGTACGAGATAAATGCTCGTACCTAAAAAAAACTTCTTTTTAGAGAGGTTAGTGTGTGCCACACCGCATAGAACAGGACGACCTAGGCCTGGAGTGTATCGCCAAATGCCCCCACCGCTCATGCCCTGTGGGGCAGGAAATGTGAACTGGCTACCAGTTTCATCTTTACATTTTTTTGGGTCGAATTTAATCACAATATGTAAGCGCGAAGTAAAGCCAAGTGAGTCATAATCACTCTCAGAGCATAAGCTAGCATAATACGCCCGTGCTCCAATTTTATATGAGTCTTTTTTGTCATACTGGCGTTTTTGCGATTTTGACGGGTAACCTATAAATATAAAAACCCCACGTCGCTCTTCTTGGTCTGGGGATAACATATTCTGGGATATGCCTTTCATCGTGTTGAACGGCTCTTTATCAGTAACCTCCATAACGGCTATATCTAAATTGTCGTAACTATCTCCCTTCGATTGAGAAAAAGCACATGGAGTTGATTTTGAAAGAATAGTTCCAACAAATAAACCTCGTTTCTTTACATCATTAGCGACATGAGCAGCGGTAACAAAGAAACGCCGATGGTTTATTTCAAGAATAAATCCGGTACCTGTTAATTTTGGTTTTCCGTTATCATCCATGAAAAAAATTGGGTGATGAAACTGAGATAAAAAATTACTATATTCACTTATCTTTTCATGTTCAATGTCTAGCAGAGTATCGTCAATCATAAATCACTCCTTGATATGGTTTAGGTAGAGAATGTGCTTAGACAATTTCCCGTCCAATATACTCAGTATACTTACCCGAGAGAAAATTAGGTAGTCTGCGGAGAAACCCTAATCTGTGAAAAGAGAGCGAGCCTGGACGCGGGAGGGACGAAATGCGCTACCCGGCCACGGGGATCGGGTAGTGCAGATAAGAGGGTAGAGAGGCAAGAACTCGTCGAGCAGACTCTAGATATTTTCGTCTCTCACCACCAGGCTAAACTCAACAGTGAAGGTGTGAATATTGAGTATTCCATGGTTGTCGAGAGGTCAGATATTCCCTACAGGACGCTTTAAGCTGTAATCATTATCTATAATGAGCGCTGTTTAAGGCGCAGCTCAGGAATAGGATAAAATGATGGCCATGAAACTCATCCAAAAAAAGGCTCCTCGCGGTGCCTTAAAACGCTGGTTGTCTGAGCAAGAAGAAACCGCCGTCAGGAATGTCTTCGGCCGCAAGCAGGTGCGCAGTGCGCAGGAGCGCGCAGTGGCCGAACACGTTATCCTCGAAATGCGCAAAAGTGAGCTCTGGCTGCAGTGCAGCTGCGTGGCCGGCGACACGCCCGCACTCAACAGTGCCAACCTGATGTCGGAAACCCAGACGCTGTTCCTGTCCGGGTTTGGCCACAGTCATGATCCCTCCTGTCCGATGTTCCGGGTCTTCAAGGGTGATGAGGGAGCCACCCGCACCGGAACCCGGAAGACCGCCGGCAGCAAGCGCCTCAATTACCGCGATTTTCTCCCCGCCGACGAGTCGGATGCGACCATCAAGGCGCCGGGCAAGCCGGTCAGCGCAGGCGAGGACCGAACCCGCCGCAAACGCCGGCCGCGGATCGCGCGCCTGCTTATGACGCTCATTGAAGATGCGGGGCTGAACACCTTCAGCCCCGTCAGCCCGCTGCCGAACCAGGCGGCCAGAACCTGGCTTGACGACCTTGCGGCCTCAGCGGGTGCGCAGGAGTTTATCCGCGGGCGCCGGCTTTCGGAAATCGTGCGCTTTCAGCCGGCGATGGGCGAAGCGGCCCAGGAAAGGCTGATGCAGGAACTGGAGCGCCCGGAGGCCAACTGGCCTGCCGGAAAAGCCCGGTTTTTTTATCAAATATTCATGTCGGATCTGGTCAGCCGAGAGCACGTGACCTTCTCCTGGAACGGGGGAGAACGCCGGTTTGTTCCCGAGAAAGGCGTTAGCATTAACGGGGAGTCGCAGGAAGGCGTGAGGCCGCCTTACTGGGTGATCTTGGCCTTTAAGCGCGGGGCTGAGGGTGGAGTGATTTGCAGCGAAGGGTATGCGCACGCCCTGTTCCGGCGGAACTGTCCGGTGCCGGTAGACAGCGGGCTGGAGCGGCGGACGCTGGAAGGGATCGCTGAGGTGGCCACCTGGCTTAAAGGCAAAGCAGGCGAGCTTACCCTGGTGAAACCCCTGTTTGATATTGAGGTGGACGTAGAGGGCGAAAAAGGCTTTGTGCTGCCGGATTTTATCATACAGGCCAAATTGCCTGACGGTCGGGAACAAGCTGTGGTCATCGAGACAATGGGATACACCGACGACGAGTACTGCGAACGTAAAGCCGAGCAGCATAAGGGGATGAGGACGCTGGGATCGCTACAAACCGATCCGCCACGCTGGCCACAGGAAGTAGACAAGCGCTTTACCAACCATTTGTACGGGGTCATGCTGAATCTGGATCATTAATACTAATTACCAACACTGTAATACAGTACCCGATGGATATCAGAGACTCCGCTACCGATTTTTTAATGTTCTTATGGAGCCAACGACGTTATGACAGTCAGCAATAGCACGTTTACGGGAACGATAAAACAAACAGCACATGTGATGACCAGCACGTCTGAAGTCATTTTTTTGGTGTCCTCTTCAGCGCAGAAGACGGATGGCTTCGGGTTGCTACAAACAATATCACGCTGGCTGAAAGTGTTGCTTTCCTGCAGCCGGGGGACAACGTCCAGCTCACGGTGCAGGGGAGCATTATGCAGGTAAAAAGCCGCTATCACCGGCTTGTCAGGGTGGACATTATCTGACGTTGGTAGCGACGTTTGTCAAAATAAACGAAGCCGCTCATGCGGCTTTGTCCTGCAAATCTCTTTTAATATATCTACTGCCAAAGGGGGAGTATACTCACACGCTGGGAACTGGCTAATAAAAGGAATTAGCATGAGCAATTATGAGGAAATCGCCACACGCATTGCCAATATCATTATATCACCTGACTCAGTATTAGGTTTTATTAACGGAGCGATCTCCGTACCTGTCGATCTGGGTTATATGGCGTATGGTGTATTCGACACTGATTCACATTACTCCCACGAAACTGAAACAATCAGAATAATCCAGGCAATGAGGAACGGGATTCTTAATTATGACCGTATTTTAGATGCGATAGAGATTGTTTTCTCAAAGTTTGATCAATATGTGTCTGTAAGTAAACAAAACAAGGTTTTGAGCCGTGGCTCATTCTCAGTAATAGGGCGTGCCGTTACTAATTCTGCGATTTCATCAACGATAGCTAAGGCTATTGCTCAGCGGGCTGGCTGGACAGTAGCTCTGCGGGGAGGGGCTGTAGGTAACATTTTGCTTATAGGAGGAATGAAGGAGCGCTGTATAAGAACATCGGAACAGCTCAGCATAGACGAACCTGAATTATATCAGGTGCTGCGTGTAAAAGATTATGACTTACTCTACTTTATGTTTGAACCGGCACTTAAACCCTTTGTGGATGCTCTGATCGTAAGACGACAACAGGGAATTCCCGCCTTTGATAACATACTGGAACGTGTAGAATCTAAAGTGAGTGGCGACCATGGGCATCATTAAGGGGATATTGGGTGCGTTGGTAGGCACGATTGCTGTCTGGTGGGGAATATATTTCTTTTTCCACTACGAAACGTGGACAATGAGACTACTTTCTATTTTTACGCTTGCAGTCTGCATATACCTTCTGGGTAAATTATTAGATAAATTTTTTCCAATGTAGTTATTTGAAATTACTCAATTTATAAGGATGTAAAATGTCAAATCCAGCATATTTATGGTTAACTGATGAAAATGGATCACCTGTTATAGGCGGTTCTTTAGTTTCTGGTCGAGTCGGAGCCATAGAATTAAAGTCTTTGACTCATAATGTACAGATCCCAACCGACTCGAATACGGGACGATTAACGGGAACGCGTGTACATTCACCTTTATCATTTCAAAAGGAATTTGATAAGGTTACACCGCTTTTATACAAAGGACTGAGCCAGGGTCTTACCATGAAATCCGCAACATTTAAGATGTACCAGATCTTAGATGCAGGCATCGAATCCGAGTATTTTAATATAATTCTTGAAAATGTAAAAATAACTTCAATTACACCGAACCTATACCAAGGTGGACAGACGGGAACGCATTTTGAAACAATCCAAATGCGGTATGAAGTTATTACGTGGAAGTGTTGCGAAGGAAATATTATATTTAAAGATTCGTGGAATAACCGCTGTGTTGCATAAGCAGGCTCACGTCTTGCTGCGTTTACCTGTCCAGACGTTCTAATAGGGGTCCGCTTGGAATTCGGAAATTATGCTAAGTATAGCTGTTTAAGCTTAACGGGAGATTTCGTTCCATTGAGCGCAACCCCTGACCGTAAGGGATGTACGGAATGATCAGGCTGTCCGTTTGTGGTTTTGCTTACTTTCGGACACACAAGCGGCGTGGTGTACGTAATCGTTCGGTTTCGGACGCAGAAACGCCACAGCAGCGGCAATTCAGGTAGTTACCGATACCATGCTGGTTAATAAATAGCCTTGGTGTAGGATAATTTCCCTTTTCCAAGCGGCCCTTAATTATACAAATCAAATTGATATGCAAAAAACCCGCGCGAGGCGGGCTTTTTGGTCACTTGCTGCTGGAACCTACACTAAGACTAAGTTCTGTAATGTGCAGGTTCCAACCGCCTTGCCCCATGGCAAACATTGAACTGGCTATGCTTACGATGAGGATCACTGCGAAGAAGATTTCTTTCTTCATTTGGCAGCCTTTAAAAATCTGGGCAAACCACCCTGTATTATCGTGTATCAGGCACAAGCAAGAGGATGTGATACATCTTGTATGCGCTGACGTATATTTCAGAGCTTATTCAAACCGCCGCTACAGTAGATGAATAAGGCGCTGGAACTACCCGGATCATAGATGTGGTGATTTTTTTTTACAACCATACAATATGTAGATTGTCTTAAAATGCTTATTGCAAATTTAACAAAGCCCGCAGGATGCAGGGTCAGGAGGGGAAACTTTTTTTCTATAAATTTCTTTTCGAGCCATTTTAGAGGCTTTCTTTGGCCACTTTCCTTATCAAATTTGATAAAAACACCCCTTTACTTATATTAGCGCACATGGTGAAATGCCCCGGTGATACATCTTGTGTGCGTTTCTAACCTCGCTTAGAAATCACATCTGAAGGACTGGCCGCTAACCTGTTTCTTCATTAAGTTTAAGAAAACCGTCTCTTTAGGCGGTTTTTTTATGCCTAATTTTCACAAATCCTCCATTAAATTTTCTTCATTTCGGGGTTTGACTTCCATTGATGGGGTCAGTTTGGAGATCGGAAATTATTGTACGGTAAGCCTGTTTTTTGAACAGACGTACCTATGACAGTAGGGCGTACTCCCGTGCTACACAGCGTTTTCAGGGGATTTGGCCTTAATCGGATAACCTAAATGCGATACAGCAAGAGCGATAACTTAAAAGCGATAGCCACTGACGCTAAATCAATCCCTTACGTATCTGGATTGGTTAAATAATGTGCTTAACGTACAAAAATTTCCGATTTCCAAACTGACCCCTACTTGAAAGCACACATTCCGGCATTGCACGCGCAAAAGCAGCTGCGAAACGTTTTGGTCGCCTATCTGTCTTAAGCGAAGAACAAAAGCAGACCGTTGTTGAGCGTATTCACGCAGGTTCGAGTATTAGCGCTATCGCCAGAGAGTTCAGCACCACACGACAAACCGTGCTCAGGGTAAAAGCCAAGACTGAGGATTCATCTCAATGAGAGCAATATTTTATATTCAAATCAAACCGCTCCGTCTGGCTAGCTACATATCTCAACCGGCGAGAAGGACTTAATGCTGTGGCCCGCGCTATTTGCTACGGAACACACGTTGTTTGGAGGGGGCGTCGTCACGTCTTCGCAAATCCAGGGGAAATCCTGGGGAGGAACAACTTGCAAGATTATTACCGCTGATACATGGCCATATAAATATGCTGGGGCATTATACGTTTTCATTACCGGACGATATTCAGAAGGGTGAGCTAAGGCCATTAAATTTTAACACGGGCAATGAATTAGCATCATAAAGTGGTTTTTTACAACATTGAACCCCAACCCCTACTATGTGCTGTACGATTTTTTGGTAAGATTTCATCTATCAATGATGTCTCTATTTATCAGTAGAAATAGTCTTACCGTGTTAAACCGTTCCATTAAGTATCAACCCCTGAGACTGAAAAATAGGTCAAATATTTTTAAATTGGATATCCAAGAATAATATTCTGACAGTCTGAAAAATCTGGGGTTTGAGCGTCGAACCCCAGAGATAGGTTAAACCTAACGACAACGTACTCCACTGCGGATCGAAAAATCATAATTTCGTAAACTTACATCTTCCAGTTTGCGAACTTGGAATTCAATCTCAAGATTTTTATAGTCTTTTGAAAATGCTACAAGTGGACTCGTTTTTGTTGCTGCACCTAGTCTTCTATTTTCAACGATCAGCCCTGCTTTACAATCATTACATACTCCAGATTTGTTATCGAGCATCACTATCATTTTCCCGCTAATACTCAGCGGGTTAATCTTATTTCTAACGGCAAACTGATGTACTTCATTCACTATCATCTCTTCAGCATGCCTTTGCACCCGAGAGTCCGAATCTGAGGAGTGACGATATTTTCTGGTGGGCTGAAAATCCAGACCAACCACATCAGAAAAACGACCATTAACTCCCCGGAAAGTTATCCCGCTAAATCGTGGATCACTCAACCTTGCAACAGCAATAGTTGATTTATGTTGTCCTGTAGGATGCTCTGCGTAATTAAAATCATGATTTATTTCTTGAATTATAATTCTCTCATGTAACGTTTCTCTGAAATCATCAAATCCTTGACTCAACGAGGCTTCTGTGGTATCCCAGCGAGCGAATACTTCGGCTAAGGCGTAATTTTCCTGGGCGGAGTTTGAAAGATGTACTTTAGCCCTGAATTTTTGCTCGGGGGTCTGGAGTGATACTCCATTATCCTTTAGTTTTTGGGAAAATGCATTAGACTGACTTTCCGCCCATTTACTCCCGGCCTTATTTTTTATTCCATTTTCAGCTTCAACTCCAAACCCCAAAAAATCAACATCTTGAGGCTTTATTATACCATTTATAAATTTCCTTGCTTTTTCATAATTATTGTATTTAATTGGTGAGAAAGAAGTATCTATAACTTTATGATAGTAATCCCCGTTGAACTCACCCAATTCAGAAATATTAAAACTGTCAAAGAGATCTTGCTGGGTAGGTGTCGTATCCGTAATAATAGTTGTATAAGGTTTTGGCCTAACTTTAAATGCAGGCATTTTATCTAAGCGCTGTAACCTACTATTAAAATCATCCCTGCCATAAATTTTCGCTAAATTGTTAGCAAGGACACATTTAATATGTAGATCCTTCAGTTCGTTCATTAAAACACGGTTTTGACCGGTCATATATAAGCTTTCGTCTTTCATTGCCACTATCTGGCCACGCGAGAATACATCGGAAGCTTTTTTTGCCTGTTGCCGATCGGTCACACCGAAATAGTATTTTAAATCAATCGTTCCATCTGGTGATGACTCCTCAACTGCAGTTACTGCATGCCATCTACCCTTATTGGTCTTGTCTTTTACAACAACCATTCCGCCATATAATTTCCCCTTGAATTGGGAGGAAACATTAGACATTGCCACTTGATAGAAAATACCTTGTTGGGCTCTTACGACAACAGGAAAATATTTGTTATATTTAACAGAAACTCCCGAATCAATAGCCTCATGCTTTAGTTGGCCAGCCAAAACCTTCATTAGCCTTCCACGCAGAAGAGCATATCCACTATCTGCATCATTTACTGAAGCTGTGGGTATAGCTTGTCCATTGCTAGTTTGTTGAGAAATCGTTGAGGACCGCTCAGCGAACCAAAGTGCGAAGTCTTCATTCGCTATCATTTGATCCGGCCTCTGAGAAACGGGGACATTCTGGATTTTTTCGTTATAAGCGTCTGGAAATGAAGTAGCTAAAGCATGGTAAGGGTCTAAAGGGCTTGACGGTGTTTCTGTATCAGGCTTCCATCCAATGACAGGAACGTGATTGGCTTTACTACTCCCATCAAGACTTTTAGTAATAATCCCAACTGTACCTTCTTGCTGGATCCCACGTGCACGGCGACAACTGCGGAACACACCATCTTCATTGGTTACCGTAGCTTGTTCATCGACTACAAATTCGTTACCATTTTTTTTAGCGATAAACCACTCGTCCCCTTTTTTTATCACTACTTCATAATTTCCCTTCACACCAAAAAGAATCACTTCGTTTTCACCATGTGGTGCAGTGATAACACCGGTACGTCCATATCGGTCAGTTGACTGTGGTACCCAGAGGTCCTCATACCTTTCAGCAGGAACCCATTCCCCATTTAGAATCACCATTGGAACGGCAGTGCCATCATCAGCCGGCATAGCCGCAACCCACGAGTTAGGAGATTTGCCATTTTTATAGGACTCACCATCATAAGGCAGAGCAGGAACAAGCTCGTTGCCTTGTCGAGTAGCTAATACCCACTGTTCATTGAACTTTGTCAGCGGACATAGCTCGCCTTCATACATAACGGTTGGTGCCAGTTTGTCTCCATATCGATAAGCAGGGACCAGCTCCCCATTGTGTTCCATAGCGATCTTCCACTCTCCACTAGGAGATCGTACGGCGGGCATCATTGTATCTGAAAAACTGTCATATATAGCTCTTACATAACTGTCACGATTCCAGACCACTGGGATTTGTTCACCATGGATTTTAACTACTGGATTTGATTTTCCTCCCTCAATTTGAGTGGAATATATCGGTGAACCATCTGGATTGAGTACAGGAATTAGCTCGCCATGATTATCAAAAACCGGGCTAAGATGCCCGTTATATTCGGCTGCAGGTACCGTTTGTCCTCCATATAGCATTGAAGGCGTCATTACCCCATAACTTGTTTTCACATGCTCACCGGAAAAATGTTTTGCTATTTGAATACCACTCTTAAAGTTGGAATGAGCAGTCATGCCCGCTCCAATAAATGCTAGCGTTAAAGCCTGCTGATCTTTTGATCTGATAGCCTGAATAACACCTTCCAGAGCGAGGGCACTAGAAGCCGATACTTCAACAATTCTCGCTATTTGACCTAAATTCCCCCCTTGAGGAATAAAGGGAAGCAAACAGAACATCGCATCAATTGCAGCTGATGTTGAATCTCCTGCGATAATGTCGCATAAAAGAGATAATTCATTACCAACAACGGGGATGAATCCAACAAATTTTCGCACAAGCTGAAAGTAATTTTGCCAATCGTCTTCAAGTGGATAAAACTCATCCGAGTTATAACGATGAAGTAATTCATTTTTCATTCGGTCAGCTACTATACTTGCAGAATGAGCAGCTTGTTGATAATAGTCTATTTTTTCAATTGAACCACACGCTTTTTCGAGGTCTTCTACAACAGTAGGTGAGCTCAATATCAGCTTCTCAATTTCAAGGATTCTTATGTCATTCACAGCTTTATTAATTGCATCTTTCAAAAATACTTTATATGATATTTCCGGATTTTTTAATTCATTTGGCAGACCATCGTTATGCAATATAAAATCATTTCTAAATAACAGATCTAATTTTTCTTTTATTTTAGTAGTATTTTTGTACTCAGGTGATATTTTAAGTTTTTTTGCAAGATCACCAGCAACGTCCATAGATGACAAACATCCCTGATATCTAAATGTTTTGTCATATAACATGTCCACAAGTGTTTTTCCAGGTTCTGATTCAGAATCAGTTAACCCCCCATAGACAGTAAATATTGAGGGAGAGGAATTTAAGGATACAATTTTCCTCTCAGTTGTGGTTGTTCTAAATATTTGGCTCGCTATCACAGGCCATTGATTTTCAGGCAAATCAAGGAAGCTAGTAAATTGTTTTGCAAGGAAGACCCTCTGATTGGGTATTGATGAAAGAATGAGAGACTGCATATTTTTTAGAATTTTCACTTTCGAGTTATAATAAGATTTAACAACTTCTCTTTGTTTCGATGAAATATCTGAGGTTTTCGTTGATCGTAAATTAGACCCCAGTTTTCTTAATGCCAGCTCTCTTATTGTTACGGAAGCATCAGCATCTCCTCCATTCTCACGAAGCTCTTCACTTATTCTATTATATACTTTATCACTAATATTAATATCTCCCCCACCCACACGCCGCTGTATTACAGGAAAAACTAGCTTTGTATCGATGAATTTTATTCTTCTCTCCGGACATGTAATAAAACATTTCTTTTCGTTATCATATTTATTTTTGATGCGTTCAATGAGTTTCGACGCTGCATTGGCAAAATAATCTGATAAGGTTTCTCCTACGGGCCTAATAGTTGTTTTGTCGGTAAAGAACTGATTTGGGGCAAGACCGTAATTAAATGATATTTCGAATGATAATCCATTGGAATTATTGATTAACGATAATAACTCAACTTCTTCATTGCTCGAGATTAATAATTTTCCAAGTAGTTCTTTGTAAGAATCTAAAGTCTGCCGGATAGCACTATCGACCCATTCGTAATTAATATTTTCATTTTCATTATCCTTTAACGTTGCAGTTATGGAGCTTAAAAATGCTTCAAGATTCCGTTCAAAAGTCGGTCCTTTCACTGCTACCCCAGCAGTGGTTGTTGTATTCGACGGTGTAGTCGATGATATTATTATAGGCTCTGGCAATGTGGGAGCATGAATGTCAATTTTATTAGTAATCGAAATTTTATGCAAAGGCTGCATCATTAATGCTTTATAGCGTTGCAGTTCAGTACAACCAATTAATTTGTTTGATCTTAGGAGGGGTTTTTTGTTTTTGGCTGCAATCTCGACTTTATCCCAATATTCATTGCCGTACGCTCTTACCGGAACCCTTCCATAATAATGACTATCACGGGGATAATCCTTGCAAAACTTTGGAAGATCAATAATATTACGTTTTCTTCTTATTAAGAATTCTGGCATTCGCTCAGCGCCGTCTGACGAACCTACAGGTGGCACAATCCTATCTGCTAGTGGGGTTTCAGAAATCCCCTTCAGATAAGGATGCTTAACAAACAGATATTGTCTAATTTTCCCCCGCACCTCACTGGTCGAATCTATGTTAAAAGAAATGAAATTGCTATTGTTGTGAACAAATATGTTTGGTGAATTTAGTAATTCAAGAAAATGTCCAATATCATAGTAGAATTTCTTAGTTAATTGTTGAGACTCGTCTTTGAATGTCAACGTAACTCTGGTGCGAGGTTTAATCTTTGAAATATCAATTGATGATAACCCTGCGCTCGAAAGCAAAGCTGAATATCTTTTGGTTTCATCGCTATTCCATGCCTGCAATTCCTCTGCTCTATAATAATCACGAATTCGAGAGTCTTTTAATAAATCACGCCACTCACTTCGATCATGCCCAAATAAATCAACTGGTTTATTTATAATTCCATTTTCATAAAGATAGCGGTCCATTACCATAATAGCTTTAGTATTATCATCAATGTCAACACTAACTTTATCCCCGAGATTCAAAGGATCATCGGGATATATTTGGGATAAAACATTAAGGATTTTCTGTCTGGCTTCTGATCCTACACCAATTTTATCATTTTTTATCAAGTTTGAAATATGAGTGATCTGTGCATCCATTTGATGAGTGCTGCTTAGTTCATCGACAGTTTTAAATTGCCATGTTGCATCCACAACCAGACTATCCTTAGTTGCAAAAAAGAAATTAAGGTAACTGGTTCTTAATGGACCACCTTCAAATTGTGGCCTTTTTTTCATGTAATTTTCATAAGTCATTCCTTTTATACAAATTCTTTTATCAGCTGATAAATCTTGCATATCAGCAATTATTTGATTGCAGACATCATAATGCCATTCACCATCCTTTTTACTACTCCACGGAATATATGCTTTCTCGAATAAAGTTTCACCACTTTCACTTTTCAATTCCAAAAAAAATATCTTCCCATCCGGAAAATTGGCTGGATAATTTGTGGAGGTGCTATTGCTAGGATCTACTTTTGGTCTGATATCTCTTAATATCCCTACTGGCCGCTGACTTGGTTGCCATATCCATCCCTTGGAGTCCGTTATTCTGTTAACTCTCTCAGATCCTCTGTTCTCATTTTCATCATAAATGTGGTACATTTCACCTAATCTTGCCATCAATTCTTTTTTCTGACTTGGAGAGCAGCCCCATGCAAGATAATAATTAGCTCGCCCCGTAGCATCAGTTCTAGATAAAGCCTCAACCTTTAAATTATTTTTTGATGATGCAGGTATAAATGCAGATGGCACCGTGTTGCTATTAATATATGGTTTCACTGGTGGGATACAGGTATTATTCATTAACTCCGCGGCTTCAGCCGTTGGAAATTGCAATGCTTTATCAATTGTTGCCAGTACGTTTTTTAACGGAGTCGCTAGATTAAGCCCAGCCCCTGGTATTTCTGTCCCTGTCAGAAGAAAGTTGTTTAACGAAGCCATCTTAGCGTCATGGGTCTGCGGGGGCTGAGCAGCGGGTATTGCGGGGCCTGCTCCTGTAGCGGCGTAAGGCTGGGTCGAATTAGCGAAACGATTCTTGTCGTGCAATTTATCCAGTGACTTTACTGCCGCCTCGGCATTGTCATACTTATCAGGCCCTGGGGCTGCCAGAAAGTCTGTGATGGTTCGGATATTATTAATTTCATCACGCACTTTCCCCTGCTCTGACTCTGACATGCCCTCGTAGGGTAATAAGGGGATATCCGCCCTGACTTTCCATGCATCCCTGACGCCCTGTGGAAGCGACTGGGCGGTGAACAGGGCAGCTTGTACAAGGCTGTCCTCTTTCATTTTATTTATAGCAGACTGCGTTTTAGCATAGGCGGACCCGCCCAGTATCTGTGCTGACAGCCGGGAGGATGCCTGCTCAAAATAGGGGACCAGCGTGCCGAGCAGCTCAATACCGAGGGACGTGTTGGGACTAAAGCGAAATACGCCCTGCTTTGCCCGGTCCCTGATATGGCGCACCTTTTTTTTAAGTTCCCGCCAATCGCCTTTCACCAGGGCATCAAAGTTAATTCCGGTTGCCATACCGTCATATTCTTCCAGGCTTTTTTGGGCTTTTTCCAGCGCCTGCTCGGCATCGCTGACCCCTTCGTTGCAATGGGCTACCAGGTTTTTACTGACTGAGACGGATTCGCGGGCGTAATGCAATGCGTTGGGATTTGGGCGTTTTGTTGATATTGACCTCAGGCTTTCTTCGTCGTTTTTTAATTCCTTCTCCGCATTATTACGTGTCGTTTCCCGGGCGGTAAGCCGATTTTTTGCATCAACAATATCTTTGTTTAACCGTATTCTCCCGGCCTGCTCCTTGATGCTGCGTAGCAAGAAACCATCGGCTTCCTCACCCAAGACCTCTTTAATCGCTTTAATCAGGGGCTCTGAGGATTTCATGTCTTGCTGCCGTTCGGCGAACGCCAAAGTCAGAATATTGTCGAGGCATTTTTCAATAAGAAAATCCCAGTCCTCTTTATGCTGCTCATACGCTGACGTTTCACCGACCGCCTGAATACCGGGCATGCCCGCCACGTGACCGATTGTCCTCGCCACGTTTTTCGCTGCCTGCGGCATGGTGTGATAAGCATTTATTCTGTCGAGTGCTTTCTGAGGCGCTGACGGTTCGGCGGGCCTTTCTTGCGGATGGATCAGCCCTGACAAGGGAAAGCCGTCACTGCCAGCACCTGATGCACAATGCTCAATAAGCCTGCTTGTCCATTCGGCCAAACTATTCAGGGTATAACGCAACAGAGGTCGCGAGGTTACGGGTGTTGAACCCATCGCGTCTTTCAGCCCCCCCTGTTCGCCCGGAATACCCTTTTCATTGATATACTGTGCCAGTCCCGCAAAGTTAACCTGGCCCCTAAACCCCTGTTGCATGTCACCCAGAGCGTTAATCAGGTCGGTATTCTCTTGTTTATACGCCAGCAGTTTGACCAGGTTTCTGGCCAGGGAAGTCAGACTCCTCGGGTCGTATCCCGGCAGTAAATGCTGTAAAACGCAGTACGTCGCGGTGTGAAGAATGCGCCTTTCATGGCCGTTGCTCGGATCACCTTTTTGAACAGCGGCGATAGCTTTTCTCGTTTTATCGAACTCGGCGCGCTGATACGTTTCTGCCTCTGAAGCATCGTAAACGCGCCATGATTGATCCGGCTTACACCACGACGGTTCTTGGTTCTGAGATATTTTTACGGGCTTTTGCGATGACTCTTTAGCCTCTAGAGATGGCGCTTTCGGTTCACGCCATGAAGTATCTTCTCGAATCCAGGAAGAACAATGTTTATCTGATAACTCGCCAGGTTCGAACCAGGATGCATGAGTCTCTTCCCATGAATTAAGAAGTCTGTCGGCGCAATCGGTAAACGTTCCCACCTCCGCATACTGCGCTTCCTCATTTTTTTCTGGAAGGGAATTGAAGGCGTTACGGATGTGTTTTTTCAGACTGGTTTCGCTCCATACGGTTCCGTCCTTCTCACTGCGCAGTATCTCGCAGAGCGTGCCAAAGCAATCTGGTCCCTCATCTGTATTAAAGGCGTTGTTTTCGCAATAGCGGTTGATGCTCTTCATGAGCGCAGCAAATCGGTTCGTAAACCCATCAACTTTACCGGGAGAACAAGAGTATATTGTTCGGGCGCCGCTGTGCTCAAGGGTCCTGACGATAGTTTCTGCTGCCTTATCCAATGTAGTGGGTTTTTCTTCAGGAAATTCACGATGCAGTACAAGGCGGCTGCAATGCGTCATAACCTGTTTCAGAAAATCCACGCTGCCGGGGCTTTGCTTAAGGCTACTTAATGCGGTATCTATCTCATCACGTGCGTCTTTGACATTACTAAGGGGGATAAATGCAGCAAGCAGTGCCGGCCTGGTCATGTAACCGGCAGGGTCCTGCGGAGGGCGGGTGGCGTTGATGGGGACGAGTGTGCGCACAGTATTCACCTTTTAAGTAATGGATGGCTGGTTAAATTTAAATATTTATAAACAATGACTTAAAATAAGTTAGCCATATTACTCAGGATGAACATGAACGATAACTCCGGTCCTTGCCCGAATAGTGATGCGCTTTAAGGGTACCGCTCATGAAAAGGGTATGCGGCTACGGAATTGATGTCGGAAAGTTCACTCTAGAGGGAATCGGGGTTTAGGTTGGTCAGTTGGTACACCGAAAATGTTTCTGGCGCATATCTTCAGCAAGCGTGGCTGCTTTGCCGCCACGTTAATAAAACATTCTTAACGTGGTGAATATCAGAACCCAAAAACGCCTTAATGCGAGTGAACTGCATTAAGGCGTTGAGTAAACCGTTGAGAAAATAATTTCCTAATGTAAAAGGCTCCGTTTTCTCCTTTCACACACTTTTGAAACCAACATCGGCTAGAAGGTGTATTTCAGCCCGAGTGCTGCGGCCGTGCTGCTGAAGCTATTGTCACCGATTTGCTGGCCGACAGTGCCAGTCACGTTGAGTTTAGGCGTCAATTGTCCTTCCACTCCAAGTTTCATTTCACCAACATTGCGCGTTCCTTCCCGTGTGATCGTCACATCGTCCATGTTCACGCCGTAGTTTTCCGTATTGTGGATCCAGTTAGCCTCAACGAATGGGCGGAACTCACGGCCGGTCTTGTCATCTATCCGGCTATGTCCCGCGCCAAAGAGCCGGGCACCTATACGCGTGCGGACGTTATTGTCTCCATTAGTCTGCACTAACGTGCCGTTAGACTCGCGGTGGTCATCGGCTTCAATGCCCGACCACGTCACCTGCGCGTTAGGCTTCACATACCAGCTCATACGCTCCGTGCCCCCAAGGCCGAATACCCACCCGCCCTCCAGCGAGGCTTGCAAACCAGCCGAATCATATTTTTCGCCAGGTAAGCCCTCTCCATCTACTCGGTTGGTGAACCAGCTGTATTGTACGATCGTGTCCAGATAAGGGCCCGCTTTGTCAGTACCTTGCCCATACCATGTGCCGTACAGACCGGTCGTATAACCTTCCACCGAGCCTTTTGCCCGATACCCGGTCAGCCCCGACACAGTATTACTGTTGTTATAACCATAGCCCGCTAACGCGCCAAGCCTCCAGCTACTGCCGTTTTGTGCCGCACCGGTTGCGAGGTCGCCTCCCAGCATGAGTACATAGCTGTTTTCCTGAGTCCTCAACTGACCGCTGTTGTCGTGGCTGCGCGTATGGCTACCGCTATTTCGCAGCCACAGACTGGTCAGCTTCTGCTCTCCAGTGTTGGCATCCGTATACTGTGTTTCTCCCTGACGATCTGACAGGCTGGACAAGAACATCTGGTTGGCTGCGGCTATATTGCTGCTATAGATACCCGCCTCAGGACGATATTGACGTTGTGTAACTTCGCCACCGCCTCCGTTACCACCATCACCTCCGTTACCACCACCGCCTCCGTTACCACCATCACCTCCGTTACCACCATCACCTCCGTTACCACCACCACCGGCATCTTCCGTTTTACTGCTCAGGTACCAGTTACCTGCTCTGGTCCCGGCTCCTCGAACAAGGCTATAGTCGTATGCGCCCGCGACGATACGCCCTTCTTGGGCAAAGTTTCCCGAAGAATTGCCCCCCACGCTGATCAGCTCAATTCCCTCAACCGTCTGCGCACCCTGTCCACCAAGATTATTCACTTGCACACGGGTATTTCCGGCAGTATCACCTGATACGACAAGTCGATCAGTAGCCGAGTCGTCGCCATTTAATACACTGTTGAACACCATTAATCCGTCGTTGCCAGTGTAGTTATTGTTTATCCTCAGCACTGACCCAGCGGAGGAGCCGCCCACAATGACAGTACCTCCGTTAACCAGTGAGGATACACTTTGGCTGAACCCACTGGTATCTAGTGTACCCTGAGGCCCGACGGTGTAGTCCGAGCCCGCACTGAATGCGTTTAGAAGCCCCGCCTTCAGAGTCCCGTTCTCAATGTTCGTCATGCCTGTATAATCACTGGCGCCTGTCATGATGGTCGTGCCACTGTAGACATTCACGCTGCCGTTACCATGCACTGGCGTAGCAAACTCATAATCGCTTTGTGCATGATTAAAATTAAGGGTGCCGGTTCCTGCTCCAAACGTCAGGCCGTCGGTGGAAGTTAATACCCCAGGAGCCAGAACGGCGCTGATGCCAATTGAACCCGGTGGCGTCCCGATGTTGACCGTACCTACAGAGCCTACATCCTGCGCCACCACCAAGCTTTGTGTTTTAAAAATGGCTCCGTTAGTCAACGTCAAGATCGCGTTGCCGCCCTGGCCCACAACGCTGGCCCCGCTCACGCTCAACGAACCGTTGTCCACGGACACGCTGCCCTGAGCGTCGCCGCCCTGCCCGACCGTCAGCGTCTCGCTGTTAAATGCGCCTCCCGCGCTGAGGACCAAACTGCCCGTCCCGGCCGCACCGACCAGCGCCGACGCCGGCGCGTTAAGCGCAGATCCCGCACCGGTCACCGTCAGGGCGCCGTTACCGCCGGCCTGCTGGCCCAGAACCAGGGAGTCTGCGCCGCCGCCCGCGGCGTCCGGCAGGTTCAGCACCTGCCCGCCCGAGACGGTCACTTTG
>CP045667.1 GCA_013457415.1 Enterobacteriaceae bacterium Kacie_13 | reverse complement strand
GACTGACAGCAACGGCCAGGCCACGGCGAAGCTCACCAGCCTCGACGCCGGCAAGGCAAAACTCGCGGTGTCCCTGAAGAACCAGGACGGCACCGAGCACGCCAACACGCCGAGCCCGGTGGTGGACTTCACCCTCAGCGTCACCGCAGACATCCAGGAGGATAAAACCACCGCCCTGGCCGATGGTTATGACGCCATCATCGTGACCTACACCGCGAAAGATGCGAAAAACAGCCCGATCGCCAATGCCCCTATTACCTGGAGCAACACCGTCGGTAAGCTTGGCAACCCGCCAGCCACCACGGATGCGAATGGCGTGGCCACGGCCACTCTCGTCAGCAATACTGCCGGTAACGGCAAAGTCAGCGTCAACCTGACCAATGAGAACCTCAACACTGACGGTAAAACGCTGACCTTTGCGCAGAACGCGGTTACTGACCTCAAGGCAAACCAAACCACGGCCAAAGCGGATGGTGCTGAGGAAGTCACCTTCACCTTTACCGCGAAGGACGCGGGCGGCAAGGCCCTCGCGGGTCGTACCCTTGCATGGTTCAACACCAACGCTCTGGGGGACATGAAGGAACAGCAGACAGAGACTGACAGCAACGGCCAGGCCACGGCGAAGCTCACCAGCCTCGACGCCGGCAAGGCCAAGCTCGCGGTGTCCCTGAAGAACCAGGACGGCACCGAGTACGGCAACACACCGAGCCCGGAGGTGGACTTCACCCTCAGCGTCACCGCTAACATCCAGGAGGACAAAACCACCGCCCTGGCCGATGGTTATGACGCCATCATCGTGACCTACACCGCGAAAGATGCGAAAAACAGCCCGATCGCCAATGCCCCTATTACCTGGAGCAACACCGTCGGTAAGCTTGGCAACCCGCCAGCCACCACGGATGCGAATGGCGTGGCCACGGCCACTCTCGTCAGCAATACTGCCGGTAACGGCAAAGTCAGCGTCAACCTGACCAATGAGAACCTCAACACTGACGGTAAAACGCTGACCTTTGCGCAGAACGCGGTTACTGACCTCAAGGCAAACCAAACCACGGCCAAAGCGGATGGTGCTGAGGAAGTCACCTTCACCTTTACCGCGAAGGACGCGGGCGGCAAGGCCCTCGCGGGTCGCACCCTTGCGTGGTCCAACGCCAACGCTCTGGGGGACATGAAGGAACAGCAGACAGAGACTGACAGCAACGGCCAGGCCACGGCGAAGCTCACCAGCCTCGACGCCGGCAAGGCAAAACTCGCGGTGTCCCTGAAGAACCAGGACGGCACCGAGCACGCCAACACGCCGAGCCCGGTGGTGGACTTCACCCTCAGCGTCACCGCAGACATCCAGGAGGATAAAACCACCGCCCTGGCCGATGGTTATGACGCCATCATCGTGACCTACACCGCGAAAGATGCGAAAAACAGCCCGATCGCCAATGCCCCTATTACCTGGAGCAACACCGTCGGTAAGCTTGGCAACCCGCCAGCCACCACGGATGCGAATGGCGTGGCCACGGCCACTCTCGTCAGCAATACTGCCGGTAACGGCAAAGTCAGCGTCAACCTGACCAATGAGAACCTCAACACTGACGGTAAAACGCTGACCTTTGCGCAGAACGCGGTTACTGACCTCAAGGCAAACCAAACCACGGCCAAAGCGGATGGTGCTGAGGAAGTCACCTTCACCTTTACCGCGAAGGACGCGGGCGGCAAGGCCCTCGCGGGTCGTACCCTTGCATGGTTCAACACCAACGCTCTGGGGGACATGAAGGAACAGCAGACAGAGACTGACAGCAACGGCCAGGCCACGGCGAAGCTCACCAGCCTCGACGCCGGCAAGGCCAAGCTCGCGGTGTCCCTGAAGAACCAGGACGGCACCGAGCACGCCAACACGCCGAGCCCGGTGGTGGACTTTACGCTCAACGTGACAGCGACTCTTACTCCAGACGTATCCCAGCAGTTGGCTGATGGTCGAGAAGTCATCAACTTAAAGCTGGTTGCTACAGATGCTAGCAACAATCGGGTCAGAAACACGCCTATATCTTGGGCTGCCACCAATGGGGTGACGTTCGTTACAAAACCAGCTGAAACAGATGACAACGGTGAGGCAACCGTCTCAGTAAGCAGTATTCAGGCAGTATCAACCGTTGTTACCGGCACACTGGAGGACGCAGATGTACATGCCGATAGCACCGCTGTTGTATTCAAAAAGGCAACCCTGAGCACCGTCGCCGCCCCAGCTACCATCTATACGAGTCATCCTCCACTCACCAATGACGCGTCGACGATAACGCTCATCGCCCAAAATGTAGATGGATCTCCTCTGGTTGGATACACAGTGGACTGGAAAAACAACGGTGTTGGCACCATGACAATCATCGACAGTATTACGAATAAGGACGGTAAGGCCACGGCCACGCTGACAAGTTCGGAGGCTGGAACCACAACCATCACAGCTAACCTAAAAAACCCCGATAGTTCTGTGCATGACAGTAGTGTTAGTAATGAGATTGAAATTCTTGAAACCCCTGTGCAACCCCCGGCAGAGACAAAAGTAGTGATCGCGCCCGACCATAACCAAGTCTGGGCTGACGGTTCTCGTACCATCACCATAAAACTTACAGGTGTAGATGATCTTCCAATCGAAGGTAAGGAGCTGATACTGGACTTCTTATCAGAGAAACCAGTCACCGATAAAAATGGTGAAGCGAAGGTCCAATTTAGTAACTCAGTCCCAGGTAAACATACTCTGACGGTCCATCCAGAGGGTGATGCTGAAAACACTGCTAGTACCACAATCGAGGTACTGTCCATCCCGGTACTTGAGTGGAGAATTAAGGACGCTACTGCATGGAATCAGAACGACTGGACGGGCAAACCACTGCTCAAAGATGGCCAACTGGATCTGCAGGTAAGTAATGCCGGTGGGAATGTTACATGGGCACCATCCGCAGGAATGAGTGTTCCAGGAAATGGTAGTACGGCCACGGCTACGTTGGACAACCCTACTGCAAATATGACGCTGAATTATGAGGTATTCAGCAATGAACCACTCATGCGTCGTGAGCAGACGTTTACGCTTAGCGGCACACCTGTTTTGCGTCCGACCAATACGGGAAAAATGAATTATAACGATGGTATTTCTGCATGTGAGGCAATCAGCGCAACCATGGTTGATACACCGATGGCGGAAACAACAGCGACAGTATGGGGTGATATTACGACCATTAGTTATTACGGAAAATTCTTTGAGCCATGGTTGAACGGTACGTTGGGCTCCATCGGCGGATATCCGGACAACGCTAAAACTTACGATTTTGAAACTAAGGCCATACATACAGGTTTTAATGCTGGCACATCTAAAACTGGCGTGCTTTGTAGCAAATAATTAAGGTATTTATTATATGACAAATATTAATTCATCAGTCGGTCGAGACCAGCTAACAAAAACGGCATCTTCTGATTTTTCATTCGGTACAAGAGATGGCGTGCAGGAAAGACACGCCATAACTTCAGAAGAAATTCTCAAAGATGCTGTTGCTGGGCCTCGGCACGCCAACGACGACAAGTATAAATATATCTTTGTTCCGGCCCAAAACCGAGGCCAAGGCCAATTCAATAGAGTACCGCCTTCTAACTTTTATCCAGCTGGCCTCACAGGGGGGGAGCATATTGGGAAAGTTTTCCAAAGCAACATTAATAAGGACAAATGGTCGGCAATACTACCTACCGATAACTCGACGCAACCTCGTAGGGCGCAAAATACAATACCCGAAAATGTTCCTGTTGTTGAACTTAACGCTCAGAACACTCACGACCAACAACTGTCAGTGAGCCCACTGACTTCGTTTTTTAGCGAGACTTTGTCAATTGTTGATGCCCCAGTCGACGCAATACGACCGAGTTTAATCGGTCGTTACGGTGGGCTGGCCGCAAGCTCGATCTCTACCATCCTCGGCGCAATATTGGTTATTATCGCCAAAACCCATGGGCATGATGATATTGATGTGGAAGAGGCTGAGGATTTCACACCTCAGGCTCCTGACTATGATGCAATCAGCGCCCAAGCATCCGAGCAAGCAGAGCACGCATTTAATGATAAATGGCTAGATCCTGGTGTCTGGGGGCCGGGACATGTTGATGAAAACGGTAGAAATACCGAAACTGGAGAAATTAACCCCTATTTTACGCTGGAACGGGATGATATTACCGGAGAGTATAAGTATGTAGATACATTAACTCGTGAGGGCGAAAGCACTCGGAACGAAGTAAAAGAACAGGCAGCAGATGCAGCAGTTTCTCAGGCTAAAGCTGACTACCAGCAAGCATTGGACGATGCAATGGCGCATAATGGTACTCACCCGGGTGATCAACACATCAGCAATAGCTCGGGCAAAGACCATGATGCAATGTTAGGTATTGGAGCGACACTTATTGGCGTTGGCGGCTTAGCTGCAACTTTGATTGGCGGTAATAAAATACTGACCAACTATAGGAATACTACGCTCCAATCCTATGATACTTCCAAAAATATAGTTCAACCAAAAAACCTTATTGAATCGTATTCAAACGGTATAAAACCTTGACAACAGCACAGGTAGCCCGAGGGGCTACCTGTTTAATAAAGGTATCACCATGTTAATTACAGAAGTTATCGATCAGCTCTCCGAATATTACCCCTTCGCACCTGTTGATACAGAAAATACGACCTGCAGTACCTGGTTTGTTCCTCAGCAACTCCAGCTGCCGTTAACCCTTGTCTGGAACAAAGATAGAAACAACAGCATCTCAGCGGTATGTGCACTGGGTAAATTCCCTGATGAAATGGACAGTCAAATACCGCTGGAGCTGTTAACTGTGAATATGATAATGGCTGCAAAGGATGGCCCCCGGTTCAGTTATTCTCCCTCCTCAGGAATGCTAACATTGATAAGCCATATACCCTCAACTATAGTCGAATTACATAATATCTATCTGATTCGTGATGAAGTTGAACGTTTAATTGAGAAAGGAACTGAAGTTTTAGTGCACATGGAAAATCAGGGGATAAAACTGAGTAACATTCAGGAATAAAAAATGAAAAGTGATAAAATACTTAAAGATTTTGGTGAGCACATTGGTGTCAAAAACATGATGTTCGATCACAAAAGGTCATGTTCGATTGTTGTCGCCAATGATAATTTCATTATTATAAACGATGTCCAAGATACTGCTTTAATGATTAACTGTATCGTTGGGCCTGTCGATAAAAAACTCATTGCCGACAGTAAAACGACCATGGGACTACTGAGCATGAATATGCTATTCGCAGCGGAAAATGGTCCATATGTGGGTTTTGAACCTACACAAAATACTGTGGTGTTATCTTTAACAACAAGCCTGGAAGAAGCCACCCCTCTGGTGATGGAGTCACAAATAAGTTATTTATTAAAAAATAAATGGTTGGTTGTCGCGAGCCTCGAAGAAAGTGGAATCGTTTTAGCATAATTATAGTTTCGTTAGCTTATCGCAGAGATTCTGGTCTGATGAACGAGATTGTATCAGGCCAGTCGCTTAAAATTCATCTACTCGGCCTACTACCGTCTTCAACAGGATCCAGACGCGGAATGAATTCAGCAATACAAAACTTCATTTTTTGACCATTTACTTATGAGAGTTTTGTTTTAACAGCGACAATAAAAAACCGTAATCCATTGATTATTATGGAAATAACTATTTATCATATCATTATTTATTAAGCTTCACCAGACTGTCTATGCACGGCCATAAAACATAATTAGAATGAGCCTCACCTTAAGGTCAAGACATGATATTGACTTTCAATCATTTTAACTATCCTACTCAAGCGGAATAAAAAATGATCAAGATTTTAGTTATCAATAATGCTCCATTAATAAGTCTTTCTCTCTCAATTTTGCTTAGAGAGCTAGGGTATGATGTCGTTGGTGAACTAACCGATGGTTTTGATGCTTTTCACTTCATTAAAAGTAACCATGTGGATCTTGTTTTAACTGATATTAACCTCTCATCTTTAAGCGGACTAGAACTTGTTCAGAGATGCAGAAACATGGGGTGTGATACAAAATTTCTTATCATGGGTGATAAAAAAAATTGGTTGAACGTACGTAGAGCAATAAAAGCAGGAGCTAATGGTTATTTATTTTCCAAGGATGCCATTGGGTTAATAACAAATGCCGTGAGCAGTATTCTTTCCGGCTATAACTTCTTCCCGAGCAAAATCTATGAACAGTCTGATTGCTCATTAGGGAATGATAAATTAGTGCAAAAAACGCTGACGCTTCGCGAATTACAGGTGTTACGCGGCCTGACATCCGGTAAGAAAAATGTTCTGATTGCTGAAGAGATGAAGTTAAGTTTTAAGACTGTCAGTGCCTATAAATGCCGTATCATGTCGAAACTAAAACTTAGTTCTACAGTAGAACTTCTTGATTATGCCCGTAGCCACAAGATCTGAATGATCTTGACATTCTGTTCTTACACACATTGAATTTTAAATGAATTAATCGGCAGTGCTTCCTATCGCAGGTGTTTTTCGTAATATACCCGTTTTGGCTACTTATTTTCTCTATCTGTCAACTGGCTATAAATATCACAAGCACTACTACTGAATATATAATTCAGTAGTTCAACCTAATTACAAAAGTTTTATAATGTTGAATACTGCGCATACCAAAAATACAATTAAGAGATTCTTATGAAAGACATCGTCGTGATATCAGAATGTATCTATACACGTAATGCAATAATGGAAATCTGCGAAACCCACAGTACTTCAGTCATCAACATGACAGAAGTAAAAATTATTGAAGAGGCTTGTTCCTATAGTCATGCATGTAATTTTGTTGTGTGGGTAACGCTTGAGAATATCAATAGAATAAAACCGATAATTATGTTTATTGAACGCTATAATGCTCGGGCTAAATTCCTGTTCATACTAGAAAGGAAACTACCACTAAGCCACGAAGCGTGGCTTAAGAATAGCAATTCTCAGGTATGCAGAAACTCTATTCGACTGGATTATATATCCTTATCCATAGGCAGCTTTATCAATAATAAGGAAGTTGTTTCATATTTTACACCTCGTAATTTTTTCATTGGCAAAAAGGAAAGTAAGGTAATGGATTTACTGGCTAATGGGTTATCGGCTATGGATATTTCCAGAAATTTAAATATCAATATCAAGACGATCTACCATTATCAGTCAAGGCTGATTAAATTATTTGGTGTCAAAAATAGAATACAGCTTTATCAGGTAATTACGAGGTATTCTAGAATTTCCGCATCACTCACTTCATAGTTGTCAGCCCCTGCATTGAACGGCTTATTCCTTCATATCTCATCAGATTGCTTCCAGGAAACCTCGGCCTTCTGAAGTAGAATACCCACGATTCCCTACCCTCAGTCCTGAGGCCAGCGGGATGACTGTGGCGTCGGGAACACTTCAATGTAATGGAATATATAAAACCCGGACCATGTCCCGGGTTTTATATATTCACTTTCTGACACGCTCTTCTTTTAGCGAATTGAAGAATGATTTTGCCACGGCATTGACGCTCCTATGTCAAGAGCTGACGATTTGCATGCACGGGGCAGATCATGCCTTATATCTAACTTGGTGTTTGCTGTTGCTCAAGGTATTTCTGGATGATGGATATCGGCGCACCTCCGCAATTACTGGCAAAGTAGCTCGGTGTCCACAGAACACCTTTGTAGTAATTACGCGCTCCCTTCCCGTTCTTCCTAAGTATACCTGAGCTGCGCTTTCAACCTGAGAATTTCCGTTCTTCCATCCAGTAAGTCCTAAACCTGATGCCCGTTGTTATCAGGCTTTACCGTACGGATCCCTTTTATAAAGGCTGTGCACCGACAAGCCGAGGTGTTCTAAAAATTCTGCTACAAAAAACCCCTCAGTGATCAGGTGAACAGTAAATTCAGGGGTAAAACGTGGTGTTCCTCTAGACCCCTCCTATTCTCAAAATATAGGCCAGATTAGTCTACAGGCTCGGGGGAAATCCAGTAGTACAACTATCAAGCGGCTCCCACAGGCAATGTGTGCGATGTGAGTCCCGGCCTCATTTTGTACAAAAATGTTTTATTTTAAATCATGACGTTACTAAAAACGCCTAACATAATTTATACTCCACTCAACACAAGTTAACATTATCAAAATATTTAGGTTAAAATTATCTATGTAACTGAAAATAAACCAAACTTTCGAGTAAGATAAGATAACGAGTTATGTTACATTCCACCTCCTTTCCGGTGACGAGGTTTAAATGGAAAAATTGTGTATTGGTGACATTCTTGTACTGGACACTCAGACAAGGATACTGTCGTGTCCGAACAAACCTCACAAAGTCACGCTGGGCGTCTCAGCCTGCCTGTGTCTTGAAGAATTGATAAAGGCTGAAGGTGCCACTCTCTCGCAAGAGTCTCTTATTGATAAGGGATGGAGGCAGGTAGGAATAGAAGTCACTGCAAGCAGTCTGAGGGGTGTTATCAACCAGCTTCGCAAAGCATTTCTTTCCCTGCGAATTGATAAAGAAGTTCTGATCGTAACAGTTCCGCGTTTGGGTTATCGCATGCTTACGTCTGTAGAGAACATAATACAACCTGAAGTAGAGACTGCCGTTCCTGAATCAGCTCCAGAACCCACATCTGGGATAACGGAAGGCTCGGTCGCGAAAAAATTATCTTCAGTCTTGCTACCCACTCAGTTTTACCGTACATCAATACTGAAATGGATAGCATTTCTCACAAGCAGCATATTGTTGGCCGCACTGTTGGCATGGGGCGTTAGTTTCCATTACTGGCGGCATATAGTGAGCATCAATTATGTTCCGTACTCTGATGCCGGCATCAAGATGGTTGTGGGCGATGCTCGAGTCTATGTGGATCCTGACAAAACGCCCGATGTAGCTCGGATGAAGGAGACACTATCCCTCTGGAAAAAGTATTACTCTGATACAGAGAAATGGAATTACCTCTATGTAAGTAATGGAACAGCCAGTTACCTGTACAGCATGTTTGGTTGTACTAAGCCGTTGGGGGAACTACAAAATGATTGCCTGTCGTTTGTTTTTAAGACTCCTTAAAAAGGGCGTTTTGTTCATACTACTGACATTATGTCTGACGGTGCTATTTATTTACCTGGTAGGCGCAAAAGCGCTGATAGCATCTGCGGACTGCACAGCCCCGCTTAACTTGTACGAAGTGAAGCATGATGGTAGCTGGGTATTGGCATCCGGTGAATATCATTTTTTCTCTGACAGCGGCAACGCTGCGAAATCTACCTATACAGGTAATATTTTTTACATGAATGCAGATGGTAAGAATGTTCATATCTCACCAGTCAATCGAGAAATTAATTCCTCTATCAAGATGAGTCATAACAGAGTGTTTTCAAAAATTACCTCGGTGAATCGCAGGTTTGGCGATCATAGCAACGAGAATGAGGTCAAAGACTATATTTTTTATAACTACACTGTTGGCGGAACCAACAGTAACAGTATTTTCTTGCTTAATGGACGTCAACTTGGTAGCGGACCTGAAAATATTCCTCGCATCATTTGTCAGACTAATTAACATGATTCTGTAGGTACATCATTTTTTGAATAGCCCCGGGTTAGGCTCATTTTCCCGGGGATGTTGTCTTTATTGCTGAACATGATTTACGGAAAAGCAGCTCATTTAGACCGTATTCAGGTCAAAACCGAAGTACGCTCGACTTTCTAGGACTGCGTGGAGTGCCCCCGAGCCCGTAGACAAATCTGGCCTATATTTTGAGCATAGCAACTGTCTTTAGCGCCCGCTTACGAAGCATGCTGGTGATACATTGGATCCCATGCTTCATTCTTTTTCAGCATTGCGTTCAGGATGGTCAGCAATTTTCTGATGCAGGCTGTCAGTGCGACTTTTTTGGGTTTTCCTGCGGCAATCAGGCGTGTACAGAACTCTTTAATTGTCGGGTTGTGCCTCGTCCCAACCAGCGCTGACATATAGAGAGCCGTACGGACTGAAGCTCGCCCTCCGAATACTGTTCGGCGACCGCGCATCGTACCGGAATCCCTGTTTACTGGAGCAACCCCAATAAGGGCGCTAATTTCTCGTCGTGACAGTGAGCCAAGTTCAGGAACTTCTGCCAGTAGCACGGCGACTGTCGCAGCTCCAACGCCTTTAACTGCGTTCAGAAGCTCGGATAATTCACTGAAATGCTCCTTGATGTGAATCACCATTTCACCTTCAATACGCGCCAACTCGCCCTTCAGGGCCGAAATAATTGATCTAATGCTTGCATGGCTCAGAGGATGCGAGGGATGTAATCGGTTTCGTTCGGCTGTAAGCATAACTGTTAGCTGTCTGCGTCTGACCACCATCGCAGCCAGAATCTGCCTGTGGGCATCAGGCAAGGGCCGAATGTATTTCCCCCGTTCCGGGTGCTGGTTAATAACTTCCGACATCTGAAGCAATACTCTGGCATCTATACGATCAGTCTTCGCCAGATAGCCCATTGCACGGGCAAAATCTCGAGCCTGACGGGGATTAATGACGACAACGTCAAAGCCTTCTAATTGAAGATAACAAGCCACACTTGACTCTAGACCCCCTGTCGCTTCCATGAGGATCAACTTTGTTTCATTTCTCTTTAACTCTCTGAGAACTTGAGTAAAACCATCAGTTCCATTTGGTACAGTGAACTGGCTGGCAATATTGCTGATTGCAATATCCAGAGTACCTTTTGAAACATCTATGCCTGCACAACGTTGATTTGACACGCTCATCTATACCCCTCCTTGCAAATACGATTTGAAGTTCGGACAACTGTTCGGGCTTCAGATGAACGGCTCAGCCTGTGCGTCAATCGCTATGCTGCGGCTTCAATAACCCCGGGAGGAATCGGACTACACAGGCCTTGCCAAATCTAAGCCAGTTCATAGTAATCCACTTTTGAGATACAAGGAGGAGTCTACGGGCACACAACGATTTACCCCTGAATTTAAGGAAGAAGCTGTCCGCCAGATCCCTGAGCGGGGCTATTCCGTTGCCGACGTTTCAGAACGACTTGGTGTTTCAGCACACAGTCTTTATAAATGGCTGCGTTCAGTAAAATCTGATAGCAGCGTGCATCAGGTTTAGGACTTACTGGATGCCAGAACGGAAATTCTCAGGCTGAAAGCACAGCTTAAGCATACTGAGGAAGAACGGGATATTCTGAAAAAGGCAGCGCGGTACTTTGCAAGAGAGCCCGACTAAAGTACCGCTTCATCAACGATCACCTTGATATCTGGTCGATCGCTGCGATGTGTCGGGTTTTGAAAGTTGCCCGTGCCGGATTCTACGTCTGGCTTCATTGTCCTGTCTCTGCAGGAGAAAAGGATAACCAGCGATTATTGCAATTAATCCGGGACTCATATGCACTGAGCGGCGGTGTTTACGGCTATCGCAGGGTTCACTGCGACCTACGTGAAGTCGGTGAAGCGTGCAGCAGAAACCGGGTAGCCAAGATCATGAAACAAAACAGGATACGGGCTGTACACGGTTACAAGATACTCCGTGGAACTAAAGCAGGGATACTTACAACTCCACCGATCCCTTACTTCTATTAGAATTATGAGCCAATATTAATCTTCATGTAACTCAAAAGATCTTCACCAGAGCTTTTCTTGGCGGCTGCATTTTTAGCCACTAGATAAAACGGTGTCGGAACGTCATACGGCGCTTTATCTGATGGCAGGACTGAAAAAACAAGTGCTGCAGCCCCACTAACAGGAATACAAACCATTTTCCATTCACTCGCTTGCTCTTGACTGACATTACAATGACTCATTCCCAGATTGTATGACATTCTGGAGCTCACGGTGTCAATTGCAGCTTGGATATACTGTGGTTTGCTATCGGTATTACTCCAATAGGCAACTCCCATCGCAGCACAAAAAATCAACGAAGCTATACATAAAATCACTTTGCGAGTGTTCATTTTTTAACCCCTACCCATAATTTTATCCAGATAATTCCGAACTGATTTTAGTATGAATTGTGACCAGGTCAATAATTTTACACATAGAGCAAATTTTTCACTCTAATTATCTATGCGCCGCCTTAAACAGCAATGCTTTATGGTTAAATAACTGATGGTAAAGGCATATTTACTTACCACAACCCTAGCGTGGACAAACCAACACGGCCACCGTTCCTGTTTTATGTGCCTGCAATCTGGCGAAGTCAATACCCTGCTCTTTTCTCGTATCTTCTGTCATAAGAACAGCAAGTCAGCCAAGGCAAGCCATTCATACCCTTACAAAGGCCAGCCTATACAACCGGCTCTTTTTTTCCACATTATTGTGTCAGGAACGGGAACTAACGAAATTAGATCCTATCTGATATGGAAATATGAAACTTCTGAAAATTCCACTTTTTTTGTAGGTTCCAGTGATAAAAATTTTTTGAAGTGATAATTTCATTATTACTATTCAACGTCATAGTAGTGGCTTAGATGTGCAGGCAAGCACTCATCGATATGTTATGGATAACTTCAATGAAATTATTTCCAATTGTTCTTACAGCTGTAGTAATTGTAATAACTTGGTCTCTATGCTGGATAATCAGTTCACGAATGGATGATTCTGATGACGATTACTAACCAGAAGTGATTTGCCTTTAAAGTTATTAGATGTAGAGGGCAATTTACTTGTTTAAGATAAAAGCTTATCGCCGTTAAAACAAAAAACGTTTTTTTAACTACAAAACCGTGCAGAGGTTGATGAGCGAGCAGTCCATAAAAGCGGTGATCCGGGTAAAAAATACCGTTCCTGGAAGGGTGAGCAGGGAAAAATCGCCCCCAATGTCCTACAGCGGAACTTTACGGCTATACGGCCGAGCAAAAAGTGGGTAACGGACGTCACGGAGTTCGCAGTGGCGGGGCAGAAGTTGTATCTGTCACCCAGTATCGATCTGTTTAACGGTGAAGTTATCTTGCATGTGATGTCGGAACGACCGGTGATGAAGATAGTAAGTACTATGCAGGAGAAAGCGCTGGCAAGGCTGAGCCCTGGAGATAAGCCGGTTTACACTTAGACCAGATGCAGTGTTGGCAGGAACAACTGAAAGTGTAGGGTGTGACGCAGAGCATGTCTCGTAGGGGAAACTGCCTAGATAATGCTGCGGCGGAGAGCTTCTTCGGGACGCTGAAATCAGAATGCTTTTACCTGAAGAAATTCGACAGCGTAACGGAGCTTCGTCAGGCGGTAGACAGTTAAATCCTCTATTACAACAATGAACGGGTCAGAATGAAGTTAAAAGGCAAGAGCCCGATAGAATACCGGACCCGGACTTAAGCGGTGGCCTGAGTAAAACCGTCCAAATTTATGGGGTCAGTTCACTCAGGGCAGGGACCAGCCAAGAGCATATAAATTCGTAAATGGTTGATAGAGCGATGAGGAGAAAATATAAATCCAAACGTTAAAGCCGAATAGAAAAATGACAGCAAATAACATTAAGTAATTAGCAAGCACTTTATCTCCAGAACTTACAACGAGGCCGGTTATTATTTAAGCACTTAGTGTTGTGATTTTCATATTAGTATTTAGCAGTTGCATGGTGTTTTGTGATATTAGCTTATAAAAAGATGGGCTTCCTTTGATTTAAATCCAATTTTAAGCGTTTTTTGTGACAAAAATTTGAGTTATTAAATGGGTTTGCTTATGTTTATTTTTAATTTATAGATTAATATTTCAAATAAAATGCAAGGGATATATATGTTTAAGAAAGTATCAGCAGTATCTGTTTTAGCGCTTGGCTTAACTTCATTCGCGGGTGTTGCTTCTGACGTAGCGGTCAAGCACGCCGAAGCAGCTGCGCAGCATGAGAAAGCGGCCGAACATCACAGTAAAGCATCAATGTACCATATTGAAGGTAAGACTGAAGAAGCCAAAAATGAATCCGCTAAGGCGCAAGAAGCCTCTAGTAAAGCTCATGAAAAAACCACCGAAGCTGCATCAGAGAGCACTAGAGAATAATTTAGAGTCTTTTTAAAAAGGCGGTACAGGCCGCCTTTTTAACACCGTACCACCTTAAACGCTTTTACCGGGTTTCCTCACTATTAGCTTAAGACCCTTCTTGCTGCCTCAAAGTGTTCTATCCAATAATTATTATCCAAGCTTGAAACCGTAACGCCCTTGCTACTTGAGGCGTGAACGAACTTTTTTTTACCTACATACACGCCAACATGCCTGACTGTCTTTTTTGTATGAAAAAAAACTAAGTCTCCGGGTTTCAGTTGACCGATGCTAACAGACCTACCTTTTTGGATTTGCTCAGAAGTGGTCCTAGGCAATTCCATTTCTAAAGCATTGTTGAATATCTCCTGCATTAAGGCTGAACAATCAATGCCTGCATCATTGACACCCCCTAGCTTGTACTTTACCCCCTCCCACTGATAAAACTCAGTCAGAATTCTCTCTCTAATTTCATTATGATCCAGGAATATAACCTCTGTTTTCATATAGCAAAACGTTTCCATGCAAGGCTGGACGAACGTTGCTGATGCAAAAAAAACAGGAAAAATGCCAAGCAGTAATATCAGAAAGGCTAGGGTTTTAAAAAACATAATGAGGTATGTGCTCTGACCAGTTAAATATTTCGTACGAAATTTAATCGATTAGGATATAGGGGGCAATCATTGATTGAACATTATTTGAACAAGATCAATTTTGCTTTTGAATGAGAAGCATTATTTTTAAAATTACGATACGGGTTTAGTTGATCTCCTCCCTGAAAACAGTGCCAGCCTAAACTAAAGTATCCGGTCTTTCTTTCATCTCACTGAGAGGCATATCAACCATGAAAAAGACCCGTTATACCGAAGAACAGATAGCATTCGCCCTTAAACAGGCCGAAACAGGCACTCGGGTGGAGGAAGTGTGCAGAAAGATGGGTATTTCTGAAGCCACTTTTTATAACTGGAAGAAAAAATTTGGCGGTATGGGCGTAACAGAACTGCGCCGTTTGCGGCAGCTTGAGGACGAAAACCAACGGCTTAAGCGTCTGGTGGCGGACCTCAGTCTGGATAAGGAAATGCTCCAGGATGTCATTCGAAAAAAGTTCTGAGGCCGGTGCAGAAACGCGAGGCGGTCGAATACCTGCTGGCAGCGTACCGCATCGGGGTTCGCAGGGGATGCCGGCTGATGATGCAGATCCGAACGGTCTACCACTACCGCAGCTGCCGCGATGACCGGGCCCTTACGCAGCGGATACGGGAGATTGCAGAAACCCGCATTCGTTATGGTGTGCAGCGGATCCATATCCTGCTGCGGCGCGAGGGCTGGCTGGTTAACCACAAGAAAACCCATCGGATTTACTGTCTGGAAGGGCTGAACCTGCGGTCAAAACGCCCGCGGCGGCACGTGACGGCCAGGCACAGGCGTATCCGCCCGGCCGTGACCGCTGTGGATCAGTGCTGGAGCATGGATTTCGTTACTGATAATCTGTTCAACGGACGCCGGATCCGTGCCCTGACTGTAGTCGATAATTTTAGTCGTGAATGCGTGGCGATCGAGGTAGGCCAGGGGCTTCGCGGTGACGATGTGGTCGCCGTGATGGAACGGATCAGGCAGACACAGCAGCGTGTACCACAGCGGCTACAGACGGACAACGGCAGCGAATTTATCTCGAAAACGCTGGATCGCTGGGCGTATGAAAATCGTGTAACGATGGACTTCTCACGCCCCGGGAAGCCCACAGATAACGCCCTGGTTGAGTCATTTAACGGCAGCCTGCGTGATGAATGTCTGAACGTGCACTGGTTCCTGTCACTGGAAGATGCTCAGGAGAAGATCGAGCACTAGCGGCAGGAATATAACCAGTACCGGCCACATTCCTCGTTAAATAACCAGACTCCGGCAGAATTTATCCGAAGCCTGCAAACAGGCCCGGATCTCTGATTTATCCTGGCACCGATATTGGGAAGGGATCAATATCAATACATTAATGATTTCCGTTTTTTATAACTATCTTAGTAAAACTGTTAAGCCTGATTTGATGGGAAAGGTAGTCCTGCCTCAAGGTAATATTTATGAGGTTAATCCTTATGGCTATAACCTTGATAAGGTGTTTTATGCGTGTTGTAACGCAATTGTCCGCGCTAAAGGCGAAGCTTCTTCTGAGGAAAAATTAGCTGTTTTTCTCGTTTTAATCGCGTATAAAAACAGCTCACCTAAACTGCTTGATTTTATATGTAAACTTGCCAGTAACTTTGCATTTGGGCATTTTATGGACATACGTAAAATCAATGCCCTATTGCCCGTTATAACGATTAGTTTAAAAAACGCTTTAGTATCAATCGATAATAATGAATAAAGGAATGCCCCCATTTAAACTTTCACGGCGAGTAAGGGGGCGAGTGTCTACATCTCCTCGCAGGTATTACAGGCCTTTGTTTCTTTCTAATCACATTGGGTTTACCCCTAGACTGCCCAATTGCCCACAGACTTATCCCCCGTATTTGTGGATAAGTCTACATCTAGCGCTTATCTCTTAACAAAATCACCATATGTTGCGGTTTTTGCCAGCCTAGCCTGTGGGGAGTTTCTGTAGACGTCAAAGAGAGGGTTTTTCTGGTCGCTGCGGTATAATGTATTCGGATTTAGGGGATTGCATACCGCCTGGTCCGGTCGGGCGGCAGCGACGGGGCGCTGCTGACCGCCCTATCCCCCCCCGCCGCATGTTGGGCTTTTTCCGGTATAACGAAAAACTCCCCAAAACGACCGATCGCCCTTTTGGTATTTATTCCGCTCGATCGCGACGCGGATTTTCGGCACACTGTGTTTAATCACAGGATAATCGCCGCCACAAGCCGGCTCTGCGACGCAGAGTGCGGAGATTAAAAAATTGAGCCTAATACCCCACGAAAATTTTCAGAATTCCCGTAGCTAAACTTCGACTGTGCAATGACGAGAAAATCCCACTTCCCGAAATAGCCCCACTTTCTACAAAAACTTCCCCCCTTGTTACCCCGGACCCATCGCATTCCGTTTTCTGCAATTACCGGCAACCGCGGCCGCCGGTCGGGGTTTTGGCCTAAACCCCACTATATGGTATTCACAACTATATCTACCCACTAAATACAGCGCGCAGAGGATCCTTTTTGGATCCTCGCGTTGCAACTCGCTAAATTATTTAATTCCGCTTTATGGCATAATTCCATAAGTCGGAAAAGATGACCGATCACGTCCACGAGTTTTTGCCGTGGTATCCGCCCCGCCGCTGCGCGAAAATGACAACCTTAGCCGCTGCTGGCGAACAATTTTTCGCAGGCAGCGCTGTGTGAATTCTGAAAAGCGATCAGGGGGTGAGTCCGCTATTTTTTACGTAGCGCGATCTCGGCCGTTTTTGGCCAAACGTGATGACATTTGCGGTTCTGTTTGAAGAGGGAAGATGACCGATGACTGATATGACCACGCTGCCGGGGCCCGAACGCCGCCCGGTGTTAATGGTGCGTCCGGAAGATCACCGGCGCGCGCTGGCTCTCCGCCAGATGGCGATGGCCTATGCCGACTTGCCAAGATATCTTTTATTGCCTGAGGTCAGCGCCCTGCTCCACTACTTACCCGACTGGTCTCAGCACGCCCTGGTCTCCACGCTGTGGAATACCGGCGGGCGGATCAATGAAGTGCTGGCGTTGAAAAGGCGCGACTTCCGGCTTAACGGCGATTACCCGCACGTGGTGATCCGCACCGCCAAGCAGCGCCGCGCCGGCACCGGCCGCCCCGCCAAGGGGAAATCGGCAAACCGCGTGGTGCCTTTATCCGATCCGGGGTTTGTGGACGAGCTGCGCCGGCTGTTCGCCAGCACGCGCGAAAGGATTGAGACCGATGCGCAGACCGGTGAACGCCGTCCGCTTCCCATCTGGACGGCGACCGACAGAACCGTGCGAAACTGGCTAACCCGGGCGGTCGATGAGGCAAGACGTGACAGCGTGACGTTTTCGGTACCAGTAACGCCGCACGTATTTCGGCACAGCTACGCCATGCACCACTGCTATCAGCATACGCCGCTGAAAGTGCTGCAGGCACTGCTCGGACATGAGAAAGCGGAAAGTACGGAAGTGTATACGCGGGTGTTTGCGTTAGACATTGCGGCCAGTCAGCAGATCACCTTCAGCATGCCGGAGTCCCAGGCAGTAAGCCTGCTGAAAGAAACGCATATTTCAGGTGCCTTTTTGATGCAAAAATAACACCTTTAAGGCACAAATAAGGCTCACTATTGGTACCTTTTTGGGCGTAATTTTATTTGGATTGGTCACACAGGCTTTCAAAGAAGTGCACGCATGAACGTGGGGAAGGATATAAAGGATATAAAAGGAGAGATGAGCCTGGCCGGGTTAATTCTGAGCCAATGAAGAATGAAGGATAATTAAGGAGCCTTTTTAATACTAGAAAAGCTCCTTAATGGTACTAAATTGGTATCTTTTTAGCGTTATTCACCCAGCCCATTTTCGGCATAGAAAGATAGCGCATGGCGGATCATATTGAGCTTTGAGCGCTGGGTTTTCTCACACAGTGACTCGAGCTGGGTAAACTCAAACTCATTAAAAGGGACCCGGATAGCTTTATAGTCCCGCTTGGCATCCTTTGACAGGCTGGGTTTCTGCGCCGGCGTGTTTTCGGCGAGCGCGGCAAAAGCCTCAATTTTATCCGCATCGGCTGTTTGTGCCGGCCGTTCTCTGCGTTTTACCATTTTACGATCTCCTGTACAAGGCACTGTATCTCACCGCGGGCTTTGCCGTTGTCCATCTCCACCACGCCCTTACCTTCCGACATGCAGTCACGGTAGATTTTACGGTCCCGAATGATGGTATTCATCAGCTGAAGCACCGGATAATCCGTCAGATAGACTTTTGCGTCCTGAGTCTCATTCACGATCGGGTTGGTCGGCGCCATGGTCAGCAGCGCTTTCACCCGAAGTTTGGGATTGAGATCTAACGCCATCGTAATGATGTCCTGCAGTGCGGGCAGCGTATCCAGATCGGGTTGCGAGGGACGAAAAGGGACGATCAGCACGTCGGCGGCGCTCATACCGGTGCGCAGTTCACGACTGTCGCGCCCTGCTGAATCCACCACGACATACTCATAGCGTTTGGCCAGGTCAGACAGCGTTTCGTGGATGTTGTCGAACTTCTGAATGCTGTGGATTTTTGTGAGGGAGGTGTTCTGGTTCCGGTCGCTGATCCAGTTAGAGGCCGTGCCCTGACGGTCGGCGTCGACCAGCATGACGTCCTTACCCTGCCTGGCGAGTTCGGCACAGATATTTGCCGCGGTGGTGGATTTTCCGCAGCCCCCTTTTTGGCTCCCAATAAGTATAATCATGGCACCGTCTTAGCGTTATATTGATGTCAAAGTAGTACTACTTTAGCTTTTACTTTTATGATGCACAACAAATGAGGCATCGTTACCCGTCGGATTTTTGTGCCTGCTTTGAAGAAAGGAACATATCTCGTGGGATATCTTTCCGGCTGCGAAGAAACAAAAGTGTGGGACTAACGTGATATTAATTGCGGCATCGACATGACATGAAATTAATAAATATAAATCAAAGAGTTATAATCTAAATTTCTTGCCAAACGTGATAGCTTTTGCGGTACGTTCCATGTTTTCCATCCCAGCGTAAGTGGCCAATCAAACGTGATACGATTTGCGGCAACCTGGCAATAATTTTTCTTTAGATATATGTTTCGTTGGGGTAAATACATTAGTTGCAGATCCTTTCAGACAGAGCTAGATGTCAGGATCTGAATGCTTAACATGTTAAGGTGATATGTTTTGCGGCTTGTTATTATAATTTATCTCTTTAAATCAAAAAGATAAAAATACTCCCTGTATAAATATGCCGTTAATCTTAGTGAAGCAATACATATTGTATGAAGATCGTTCTTCCCGTGAAGATCAAAATAAATAAAACAAAGCAAAGCTGCGTTAGCTCGTTTTTTTCTTGTTTCTTATTTCTCTTTTCTTGTTTCTAGGGAGATAATTAATCTTTATTAACAGTAAGTTAAAATCCATTGCGTGATAAGGTTTGCGGTGAAAGGTGATCACATTTGTGGTTAAAGGTGATAAGTTTAGCGGTATTATGTGATCGGATCTGCGGCAAGACGTGATCCGATCTTCTGTTGATAACTCCATTTTTAACGTGATATATTCATAAAAAATATCACCTTTGGGTTGAGACAAAGACATGGACAAGCAAAGCGTCAAAAAACTGTATGTCACTCAGGATAATAAACTTCTGGAAGGTGCTTACAGCGCGACCCTTGATGAAATGCGCCTGCTTTATCTTGCATTGGTACAAATTGACAGCAAAAGACCTCAGCCCGATGGTATTTATACCCTGTTTCCTGCCGACTTTGAAAAAATGTTCGGAGTTAATCCATCTCATACTCATCAGCAGCTCAAGAAAGCTGCGGATTCACTGGGTAGCAAGCCGATCGTTACGTTTGAATGGAACGAAAAAAAGCAGCGCCTTGATAAAGTAAAACGGTTTTGGTTTTCTTCTATCCGCTATGACGCATCCGACAATAGCGCCGATGTGACGATCCGTTTTTCTCCTGACGTGGTGCCCTATCTTTATGACCTGAAGCGCGAGTTTACACAGGTCGATTTTCAGCATGTGTCAAAACTGGACACCCCCTTCGCATTCCGCCTTTACAGTTGGCTAGTAAAGTTTCGGAAGCTCACAAAAAATGCCCGCAATAACGGCATTATCGAGACCGATGCCTTAGAAATTGACTGGATGAAAGAACGTACGGGCCTGGTGGGTAAATACGAAGAATACCGATTTTTCAAACGTGACGTGCTGGTTCCCGCTGTGGAACGTATTAACGCCAATACGGATATTTCTGTCACTTGGGAACCGGTTAAAATGGGAAGATCCGTTAAAGCGATCAAGTTTTTTTACATTACTGAGACGGGGACCACCTCTGCTAAACCTTTACGGCCACGTCTGCCGAGAAGACCCCATGTTATTGAAGGGTCTGACAAGGAAGGCGCTTGGGCGAGAAAATGCATTGGTGTAATGCAAGATTTTAGAGCCCGGCTGGAAGAGTATGATCCAAAAGAGAAATTACCTTTGGCTGATTTAAAAAAATGGCTGCATTGGTATGAAATTATAGGTGATGAAGTGTCAGTCAAACGCATGAGGAGCGAAATTTCGGGAAGGTCAAAAAGAAAAACTGCTGAGGTGAAGGTAAACGCTGCGGTATAAGATCCCATCCTGATCCTTTGTTTGATCCGTCTTTCAATACCTTTAAAGGCTTTGTAAAAGCGCGCCGAGGCATACGCGGCCTATTTAGGGGGGAGAGCAGGAAGCTTCTGCATAATTCTATATAGGGTCGCCGTTATGCCTCAAATTACCCATATTCCGTCCTGAAAAAGCTCGCGTAGGGGATGAAGCTTTAAGCGACTGAAAGATGTGATAAAAAACAGTTTTATCTCATAAATATGACGGTTACTTAATGCCTTCCTTCTTTTCCTCCTCTGATTACCATGACGTTAGTTTTAACTATGCACGATATACTTGTACTTAAATAAGTACATTGTTATTATGACTGACAAACGTTTTAAGGAGGTTATTCGATGCGACATATTACTTTTACAGAAGCCCGCACCAATTTCGCAAATGTACTGAACCAGGTCAGTGATGACGCGGATACAGTAGTTATTACCCGTCGTGGTAGCCGTGACGTCGTGATGATTGACGCAGACGAATATAGCTGCATGGTTGAGACGCTTTACCTTTTCAGTAATCCTGCGAACGCTGCACATATAGAGGCATCCTTAGCCCAGTTGGATAGTGGTGATACGGTAGAAATTGATGTATGAAAACGGTATTCACGTCGCGTGCAGCTGAGGATTATCGATATTGGCAGGAAAATGACCCAAAAAAGTTTGAGCGCGTCCGACAGCTGATTAAAGCCGTGCATGCTGACGCGTTCGTTGGGATAGGCAAACCAGAGCCATTGAAGCATAAAAGACCATTGTGGTCGCGGCGTATCGACCGGGAACACCGGCTTGTCTACTACGTAAAGGACGGCGAAGTTATTATCATCGCATGTCGCTTCCATTACACCGGAATCTAATCATCCCGCATTGAGCGGGTTTTTTTTGCCTGAAAGCGGGCAATATATGAGTAACGAGGGGAGGATTAATCCCGCAGTTCAGCCAGATTGGCTGTATTCGGTCAGTCGTTCTGATATGTCCATGCCGGTGGCTGGATTTTTTTCCATGGATTACGTGCCTTATCAATAGATGCCTCCCCTTCTATGTATCCATTCTTTTCAATTCTTATTCAGTATTTTGTGAAAATGAGCAAGCATGTCCACCGCTATGCATAACAAGTGCTGATATGTTTACATTAATACTTTTATGTAGCATTATTGCTTTTTTAATTAAATGCAGCATGGGGAAGAATATGTCTGGGGATAACAAGCAGATTGGGAAAATCGCTGAGCGTTCAGAAAGAATGCTCGTGTCTCTTACTGAACAGATCAAAGCACAGAAGGAAGAGTTTGAAGAAACCTCCTTTTATCAGGTTTATGCAAAAGCCGCGCTGGCTAAACTACCTAAACTCACCAGAGCCAGCGTTGATTATGCTGTAAGTGAAATGGAGCAGGCCGGTTATAACTTCGAAAAGAAACCCGCCGGTACTTCTACCAAATATGCGATGAGCATCCAGAATATCATTGATATTTATCACCACCGCGGCGTACCCAAGTATCGCGACCGCCATAACAAAGCCTTTACTGTTTTTCTGGGAAACCTCAAAGGAGGTGTCTCCAAAACGGTCAGTTCAGTCTCTCTGGCTCATGGTTTGCGTGCGCACCCGCATCTGTTACTGGAAGACTTGCGTGTATTGGTCATTGATCTCGATCCTCAGTCCTCAGCCACAATGTTCCTTAATCATACGCGCTCTGTCGGAACCGTGGATACGACAGCAGCGCAGGCCATGTTGCAAAATGTCACCAGAGAAGAATTACTGAACGAATTTATCGTTTCTTCCATCGTTCCAGGAGTGGATGTTTTACCCGCTTCTATTGAAGATGCTTTCATTGCCTCCAAATGGGAGAGTCTTTGCGCTGAACATCTTCCAAGACAAAACCCTTTTGCTGTCCTGAGAGAAAATATCATTGATAAAATAGCAGGGGACTATGATTTTATCTTTATTGATAGCGGACCCCACCTGGATTCTTTCTTAACAAATGCCATTGCTGCTGCTGATTTACTAATGACTCCAGTGCCGCCAGCACAGGTCGACTTCCATTCGACATTGAAGTACCTCACCCGCTTGCCCGAGCTTATAAGCCTAATTGAAGACTCCGGGATGAAAACACGCCTGCTTGGCAATATCGGTTTTATGTCCAAGCTGCTTAACAAAGCCGACCACAAGCTGTGTCACAGTCTGGCTAAAGAGATTTTCGGCGGTGACATGCTTGATGTGGCCTTGCCTCGCCTGGATGGTTTTGAGCGCTGTGGTGAGTCTTTCGACACGGTCATTTCGGCAAATCCAGCCACGTATGTGGGAAGTAGCGAAGCACTGAAAAACGCGCGCACAGCGGCAGAAGATTTTTCCAAAGCCGTGTTTGACCGTATTGAATTTATCAGAATGAACTGAGGAAAATTATGAGCTCCAAAAGAACTACCATCGGCAGAACATTTACTCAGTCATTGCATAAAGACAGTACTGAGGATGAAGTCTATACGCAGCGATTTACGTTGGCGTCTGGAAAAACGGCGTCCTTTAAATTGATAAGAGTTGAAGCTGATAACGTAGAAGTTGATACTTTCGTTACGCTTGAAACTAACGGGCGTGATCAGTCGGCGCTTACCCCTGAATCTTTAAGGGACATTACCAGAACTCTTAAGCTGCAGCAGTTTTTCCCGGCAATTGGCAGACGCTTACCCCAGGGGATTGAAATCCTCGATGGCTCCCGTCGCCGGGCCGGAGCCATCATTGAGAAAGTGGGTTTAAATGTTCTGGTGACGGAATCGGATATCAGTGCATCCGATGCCCGACAACTTGCTGCCGATTTACAAACCGCTAAAGAGCATAATCTGAGGGAGATAGGACTGCGCTTACAGATCCTGCGTGAAAATGGTATGACTCAAAAGGAAATTGCTCAATCGGAAATGTTGTCTGAAGCGAAAGTCACTCGTGCAATTCAAGCGGCCTCCGTTCCTTCAGAAATGTTAGCTCCCTTCCCCGTTCAGTCGGAACTAACCTATCCTGATTTCAAGCTGTTGCTGGATATACACCAGCAGCTGATAACGAAGCAAATTCGTGTGGATGATGTGGTTGAAAAAGTTAACGAATCAAAAGCTACTTTGTCTGACGGTTTAGTCGCTGATGAAGTCAAGTCGGCGATAATTCAGCACTTCAGGTCTGTAACAACCATGATGTTAGAGAACCCTGCTAAACAAAAAACCATCACTACATCCCTTTGGAACTTTGGCGTGAAGGATAAGTTTGCCCGGAGAAAAACGAAAGGACGACTCCTCAGCTACGAGTTCAATCGGCTACCTAAAGAGGTGCAAGATGAACTTGATTTGGTTATCCAAAACACAATAGAAAAGCACTTCAAACATTAAAAATCACACCCTTCTCCCTTTGGCGATTTCAGCCTGAAATTACCAAAGGGAGAGGATAAGTAGTGACAGACCGCTGCTCTGAAATTTAGTCAGTTTCGCCACAATAGTGTAAATTACAACATGCTGATTTTTATGTGTTAATTAATTTATACTTGTCGAATTTCACTCTGAAATCGCCAGGTTTATCGGACCATTATTTCTGAGTAAAGGGATGATAAAGTTGTTGGCGAACATTTCACATAAATACGAAAAAATAACCTATTCATTCGGTGGGCCTGACGGTCAACATACCCATCCGCGTGTTCTACACCAGCGACTGTCAGCATAACGAGGCCAACATACAGCGTAAAATCGACAATTTGCTGCGGCCGGTAACGCTGAAAAAGCGCGAAACCTTCACCATCGAGCACGTTGACGTCATGCCGGAATCATTGCCAGCGGTGATATCGCCCCTCGAGCGTGCCGGTGTCGGACCGCTGGAAACCTCGCTGGTGATTGATTTGGGGGGAACAACGCTCGATGCCGGTGTTCTTGTAGGACAGTTTGAAGATGTCAGTGCTATTCAGGGCAATTCTACGATCGGGGTATCGATGGTGACACAGGCCACACTTACGGCACTGCGTATGGCCAACAGCGACACCAGCGCCTTCGTCGCTGACCAACTGATACAGCGACGGCATGACCGCGAGTTTGGCGCCACAGTTGTCAACGATGAGTCAAAAGTGGACTATGTGCTGGACATGATAAGTTCGTCCATCGAGCCACTCGGGGAACGGGTGGTCAAGAGCTGTCCGCGTACCGCCAGGTGAACCGGGTTTGGCTGGTGGGTGGCGGGGCGTCGCTGATTGAAGCTGCTGTGCGCCGAGTCTGGAAACTGGCCCCTGATCGCATTGTCCTGGTTGAAGCCCCCCAGACGGCGCTGGTTCGAGAACTTGTCTTACTTTAATTCCAAGGAGCGCTATCCGTGACCGACACACGCAAGAAACTGACCGTCTATTTGCACGCTGAAGACGATAATCAGGATGCCAGGGCGATGGAGATTATCGAGTCAGTTCCCCTGCGGACACGGGGCGATTTCTTCCGGGCGGCGATCGTGGGCGGCAGCGCGTTATACCAGTTGGATAAGCGCCTGCCTTATCTGCTGTCCATGTTGTTCGATGGCCAGCTGACCGCCGACCAGCTGGTGGGCATATTCAACAGACGACGGGATGGCAGCCCACGACGGCCAGTATTCAGGATGTCATTGCCGCCTGCGCTGGTCAGGTGCCAACTCCCTCCGTGCTTCCGGAGTCCACCGGCAGTACGGGAGGGGAAGGGCAGGCCCGCACCAATTTCAAACGCATGCTGAAAAAAGACTAAGTCCTCCGGCGTGCCGGAGATGTCAGAGGAAGAACAATGTCATTTATGTTGTTATGCAAAGGGATCATCGGGCTGGAGACGCTGATGGGCAGGGCGCGAAAAAGTGCGGCGGAGTGGTGTTTTCTCATCAGTTGCCTGTTTATCGTGCCGCTGCTGATATTCAACGGATTCAGTGTGCCCGTGAAAATACTCCTGCAGCTATGCTGGGCCATCGTGGTGGTACGTGCGGCGTTTCTGGCCTCTGAAACCTGGAGGAAAAATCGGAAACCGTAGGGCGTACCGATCACCGTAATCCGCCGGCCCTTGTGCCGGTTTTTTATGGCCACCTCAGCCTGGGTGTGTCCGGTTTTCACATCAGTCGCTGACGATATGACGCTTCCTCGTTACGGCTGTTCGTTCCTCGCGGTGCTGCGGTACGCCTCAGCCATGCCTGCGGCGAGCGTTGCGAGTCTTTGTCGGAATTATTTTATTGGTACCTTTTTGATAATCTAATGTCGGCCTATAGAATTGGCTGTGTTTATGACCTGCTTTCCCTGAGCATAAAGTTATCCACAGTTTCAGGGGGTAACTTCTGTACTATTGGGTGATAACTGGTTCGGACCGGCAGCAGTACTGCCTACGAGTAACGTCTTTACGACAACCTAAATGATGGAAGTATCGTCTAAATTACTTAATATAGGGATGCTGTATTTCTATAGATGCGGCGTAATAGTATAGGGTGGCTTTCTTATATAATTTGGAAGGAATGAAGTCTTTCTTCTAATACAAATTTATAAAGGATTATTATGAAACTAAAATGCACCTCAGTTCTTATTGGAATTTTATCATGTGCCCCGGCTTTTGCTGATACTAACGCACAGCAAGTGCAGGTAATGAACTATTGTCAACAACTGAGCGTTCCTCTCTATGCCGCAGCGTCTCAGTATGTGGGCTTGCAGGGAAACACTTCTCCAGAAGAAGCAAAGAAAAAAGTAAGTGCAACAGTCACTTCTTCCACTGAATACCGCAGTGCATCCCCACAAATTAAGCAGTCTATGGAAAATGTTGTGACTGAGATTGCGCAACCAACCGCACTAGCTGCACATCAGAAAGCGATGATGGATAGGGGAGAAAGCTACATTGGAATGCATAGCTTTTCATGGGCGATTAAAACTGTTGGACCATTTACAGCTTTGTGCAACTACAACCATCTGAAAAGCTAACCGCCAATAACTTTAAAGGCTCTGAGGGTAGACGGCATGTCGTGGCCTGCGCCCAATTGTTTGGCACGCAATATTTTTAAAAAGTCCGCTTCTGGCACATAGCGGACTTTACTAACTGCACCCATTTATTATTCAAAGGAAATCGTGAAACTCCGCTTTTTCAGGGTTGCCGCGCTGCCGCGCACCAACCCGACTAAAAACGTTCCCTGACAGCCTGAGTTGCGACGGCTAACGCCGTGCCTTCACTGTAGACGGGCCGCTGCGGCTGCAAGGGTTCGCTTCGCCGCTTCCTCACCCGTTCGCACTCATACACTCGGCGGTCTTCCCGTCGCGTGCTCGTTCAATTTTCACTCGCCCGCCGTCCAGCCAGCCTCCTTCCTTCGTTTGCGCTGCGGCCTCCGGTAGCGCCCCTGCATCCTCCGCTTTCCGCCCGTCTGTCGTGTCGGCACGGCGTTAGCCGGAACTGTGATCCCTCAACCAGCGGAGAAATGCACATGAGCACCACCACACCAGCCGTGTACGTCGGTACGTACCACAAATACAACTGCGGCAGCATCGCCGGCAAATGGTTCGATCTGACCGAGTTTGATGACGAGCAAGACTTTTTGGCGGCATGCAGCGCGCTGCACGCCGATGAAGAAGACCCAGAACTGATGTTTCAGGACTGGTAAGGGATCCCGTCCGGACTGGCTTCGGAAAGTCATGTTAACTGGGCGTTTATTGATGCCTACTGGCAGGCAAAGCAAGAAGGGCAGGGGGAGGCGTTTCTTGAATGGGCCGAGTATTTCAACGCCTGTGATTATGACGCGTTTCAGGAAGCGTATCAGGGTGAGGCTGAAAGTGAGGAAGACTACGCGCGCAATTATGCCGATGAAACCGGCTTACTCGATGACATGCCTGATTCACTGCTGATTTACTTTGATTATGAAGCATATGGGCGTGACATGTTTTTGAACGGGCTGGTTTTGCTGAACGGCTACGTGTTCTCTGCATAACATATTAAACGGCAGGGTTTCCCTGCCGTACGGATAAACAAATGAAACTGACATCTGAAACGCGTGAGACATTGCAGCATTATAAATCGTTAATTAATGCCAGTCGCCGCGAGGCCGGATTATCACCGCTCAATACGACGCAGATTCTGGACGATATTTGTGTTTATTTGAAATATCAGAATGCTGTTTATATCGGCGGCGCCTTTATTCAGCAGGCTGGGATCAAAAAACTCGATAAGTGAGCGGTAAGAGACGGGCGGGAAGCCGCCTGTTATCGCGCGAAAACCCCTTTCAGGCTACGCCTGGCGATAGCCGACTGCTCAGCGCCTTCGGCGCCGTGCGTCTCCGCTATCGCCGTGAATTATTGCCTGATAAGCAAAATCTGGTCTTCAGCTGGTCAGATAATTCAGTAAATACCACTATTTTGAATAGGGATTCGGTATGGGTTTTTCGTTGTCCGGGCTTATCGATGCTGATTTAAAACGTGTACCAAGATCCTAAACCGGCCACCTTCGGCTCATGACCAGCAAGCTGGTCAATCGTCGAGCCATACTCCGACGGGCAGCTGCTGCGCACCGGCCTGTCTCCGCCGAAACCGCAAGCGGCTTCGTGCCTTCCGGCTAATGTCTGATGGAGCACGTCAACGTCTGCAGCTGGCTGACGCCAGCGCATTAACCGCACCGGCAATAATGCCGCCGGTACTCTTCGGCGCACCACCGTTTCGCTGCCGCACCCCGGCGTTGCGGCGGCCCCCCGCTCATTGCTACTCCGGCACTCTCTTTCCGTTTAAGTCCCTTCGCCTGGCTGACAACAACACAGTCCTCCTCCGCTTCCCAGGGTAAATGCACTCACAGAAAATCTTTCTCGGCCACTTCGTTAGACCTCCAAATATTGTCTGTTCGCCCTGGTCATCTTCGTCAGCCGGTGTTGTTTACGCCCTTGCGGCGAGGGGTCTCAAACGGGTGATGGCATACCAGAAGGAACCAAACAGCAGGTTCCCACAAACGTCAAAACCGCGACAAGAGAAACTCAACGGGTGATGTGTGTAACCCCAAATGAAAAGGAAAGGCTTATGTGTGATCAGAAAAGTGTATTACCGGAAGAAGGGGAGTTTACGCGTGAACAGGCAACGGCCGTCGCGTCTCAGTACATCAACGTTGCCATTGAAGACGATAACGGGAAGGATTTTCGCCTTGTCGTGCGTAAGGAGGGTGAAATGGTGTGGCGTGGGTGGAATTTCGAAGCCGGTGCAGGGTTCTGGCTTAACCGTTACATCAAAAGCTACGGCGTAAAAAACCAGACGGCGGGGAATTAATCATGAATACACCGGCAAATTCTAACCAAAATCTTAGCACTGAGGCCCCCGTAGCGGGGGCTGGAACATGCTCTCCCGCGCAGCTGGGCGGTCTGGCTAATCACATCCTCTGTTACGGGGCATTCTTCCAAAAATTCGAGCCGCTACTTTTACCGGCGGGTGCGCAGGCAGAGATGTACAGGTGCGAAGAATCTCTTTCGTGGATTCTGGTCTGGTTTGTTAACGGACGACCGGTGGTGGCCTGTGATTATTTTGACCATTTTACCTATGTCCCTGACCGCACGTTGTTAGCGGAGGCCGGACAGTGAACGCGATGAACGTTGTTCCCCTTGGTGTCGTGGACGTGGCGTATTACAGCAACCATGCGGCGCAGTACCTGCAAAACCTGCTTAAGACCGTTGAGGCATTGCCATTTTTACAGTAGGTGATCGACGAGTTATCCGCCGATCCCACCGTTGGCTGGAATTGCCAGACCAATTCGGTGTTAGGCGATGACCATATTCACGCCATCGAGCTGGAAATCGCCCCCATCTACGATGACGGCGAGTATGTAGAAATATTCACGTTAGAAGAAAGCATAACGGAACCTGAGCGGGTTCACGCATTTTCGCTGTATTCCCGCGTTGCCGAGTCGTCAGATTTTGCGGGTGTGCAGCCACTGCATGATGCCGAATCACTCGCAGAATGCGAGATGATGGCTCTGTTAGCCGTGTGGCGTATAAATGCAATGAAGGCTAACCACGTCGAACCAGGCTGGGAATAGTGTCACCTAAAACTAACCTCAAAGGTTATATTTGTGGTCTAAACTAACCTTTGAGGTTATAATTACGTCTCAATAACCAATAATCCGAGTGAACATGGAAAAGAGAACTCCACATACGCGCCTTCATATCGTTCAGGGACTTGTTGCAGCAGGGAAGGTGAAGGCCACCAATACCGCGCTCAACGGCGCGGATGATTTAGGGCTGACATTTGATGATATGTGCAGCGCGATCCTGGGATTAACGGCAGCTGATTTTTTTAAAAGTATGACCACCTATAATGATCATACTGTCTGGCAGGACGTATACCGCCCGAAGTTGTCGTGTGGTGACGTATATCTAAAACTAACGGTCAGTAACGGTGTTTTGATCGTCTCATTCAAGGAGAAGTAATATGAAATGTTCCGTTTGTGGCGGTGCAGAACTTGAGTTTGGTATCAAAAAAGTCCCTTACTCATTCCGTGGCCGTAAAACAGTTATCGAGGCAGAAGGTGAGCACTGTCCGGCGTGTGGTGAAGTCGTGATGGGTCGTGATCAGTCTATGGCCTACATGGCAAAGGTAAAGTCATTTAAGGCTAAAGTCATCGCGGAAACCATCGAACCTGAGTACATCATTCAGGTGCGTAAAAAACTTGATCTCACGCAGAAAGAGGCCAGCGAGATTTTTGGCGGGGGCGTGAATGCCTTTTCGCGTTATGAAAAGGGTAAGGCACAGCCACACCCTTCGATCATCAAACTCCTGCGCGTACTCGACCACCATCCCGAGTTATTGGATGAAGTGCGCAAACAAGCATAAGTGGGCAGGGGGTTCGCTCCCTGACTTTTGCCGCGCTTAAAACACTCCCAGCGGGCTACGCCCGACATATACCGGAGAAGAGGGGCGGCTGCGCCGCCCCTCTTCTCCGGTATATGTCGGGGGCTTGTCTCTTTCATTCCATTCCGTCTCTTCCTCTCCGGGCTTTCACTCGTCTTCCTCCTCCTGGTCATTGATGGCCGGTGATTTCTCATTCCCACAAACCACCACGGCCAGAACATGGCCCCTTCGGCTCATGACCAGCAGGCTGGTCAATCGTCTGCCCGACTTCGCTAACCGGCAAGCCGGTAAGCTTCGCGGAACCCCTGCGGGTTTCCGGCCTGTCGGCTACGGTCCGATGGCAACGGCAAGGGTCAACCCCCGCAGGCGGCTGCGCCGCCGCACGGACACTGGCCGGCGAACCGGAGCGTGAAGAAATTACCCACGAAGCCGTCCGACATATTCAGAAAGAACGTTAATCCACACCGCGACATACCCTGGCAGCGGCACAATCTTTTATTCACCGGTGACCCCGGGATCCTTCTTTGAGAGACATCATCATGACAAACCGTTTTAACGCGGCGGCGCTTTCGCTCGCCCTGAGTTTTACTTTCGTTTCACTCCACGCCGGCGCCGCAGAGCCGGAAGAGTTCACACCGGCGCAGCAGTCACGCATCGGCGAGATTGCCGCCCATTACCTGGTGGCTCATCCGCAGGTGCTCATCGAGGTGAGCAAAAAGCTGCAGGCGCAGCAGGCAGCCATCAAGGCACAGCTGATGGCACAGTCGGTGCTGAAGGGACACCGGCTGCTGATGCAGCTTGACGGCGTGCCAGTGAAAGGCCCGCAAAATTCGAAAGTGATTGTGACGGAGTTTTTTGATTACGAATGTATCGCCTGCAGCATGATGGCCCCGGTAATGGAGCAGGTCATGGCCAGTAATCCAGGCGTGCGCTTTGCTTTTCGTGACTGGACGATTTTTGCCGGGCATTACCCCGAGTCTACGCAGGCGTCACGCCGGGGTCTGGCCATCTGGAAACAGAAGGGGGCTGATGCCTATATGGCCTACCACAACGGGATATACGGCACCGGCCATAACGAAGGGAAACTGACGTCAGACGATATTGAAAAAGTGGCCACGGCAGCGGGCGCAGGAGAAGAAGACGTCTCGAACCGCGCAACGGCAGATGCCCTGATCGCGCGTAACAGTGCGCTGGCAACCGGGACGCCGGGGATCATCGTGATGCCGGCAGAGAACGCGACCGCTGACAACACGACGGTCATTCCGGGCGTCGTGTCCGCTCAGGTGATGCAGCAGGCCATCGATAATGGGATGAAATAAGGCGAGGTCGTGCAGGCCACCGGTTTTGCGGTGGCTTTGCGCGGTGTCAGGAGAAAAACGATGAACGGTGAAAAAGCACTGACTATCCATTTTTTGACCTGCATGGCTTTGTGTTCAGCGGGGATGAGACTGAGCATCAGCGTGTGTGTTTCAGAACCCGTCCGGGGCTTGAGCACGATCCGCTGAAGGTGGCTATCGGCCGCCTGGCTCATACCACACCGGAAAACCTGACCTGGAATGCATCCTGTGGTGAAGGATCCTTTTGCCTGCTGACTGCCAGCGTGTCGGCAGGAACTTATGCACTGCCTTACCAGGAGTAAATAGACAGATGAAGAATAGATTGCGGGTGGCCTTGCTGGTCATGTTATTGAGTACGGGCGTTTGCACTGCCATTGCGGCACCGTCGATACAGGTGGGATTCTCGCCCGAAGGCAGCGCGCAGCAGCTGGTACTGCAAACGGTGAGTGATGCCCGGCAAAGCATTCGACTGATGGGGTATTCGTTTACCTCGCCCGACATTGCCAGGGCACTGGTCGACGCAAAGAAACGCGGCGTCGATGTCCAGGTGGTGCTGGATGAAGGCGGTAATCGAGGGAAAGCCAGTGTAGCCGCTATGAATTTATTAGTGAATGCGGACATTCCGGTGCGTACCGTCAGCCAGTTTAAAATCATGCATGACAAGGTGATTATTGTCGATAATCAGACGGTTGAGACGGGTTCGTATAACTATACGCTATCTGCCGCACGGTCGAATTCGGAGAATGCTCTGGTACTGCACGATGTGCCTGACCTGGCACAAACTTATCTTGCTCACTGGCAGTCGCGTTGGGCGTTAGGCAAAGACTGGGTATCGTTGTACTGACAGACATCGAATGGCGAACGTTACCTCTTTTCGCATTTTCGTTTTATCCCGCGCCAACGGGAGTGGAAATGCTTTTTATGCTGCTGATTTATTGAATCTATAGTAGGCTTTCCCAAACGATATATTCAGATCCTTGGGGAGGCCAAAATGTCACAATCCACACATGCAGCTCCTTCCTCATCGAAAAATAAACGCCCTTACAGGAAAGGCAACCCATTGACGCCGTCAGAAAGACAGCAGGCTTTGGTTGCTCGTAGAAAAGATACCCATAAAGAGATCCGTGTATACGTACAGAGTGCGCTGAAAGAAGACTTTCAACGTTTATGTGAAGCAGAAGGTCTTACGCAAACAGAAATGCTTGAAGAGTTGATCAAAACGGCAAGTGCTCGGTTAGCTGAAGGCGTTACGGAATAACTTTCTTGAGTGTTTTGGGATCCGGTGTTAGATTGCTGATCAGTTAAAGAATTTTTGGTGAGCCACGCCGTAAGGTGGCAGGGAATGGGTGCTGAGAGACAAATTATCAGACCCAGAAAAGCAAAAACCCCGAATATCTTCTTCACTTTGGCGGGCGAGGAAAGATAAACGGGGCTCACTAAAACTGTATAGAGTTGTTGCTCTATGCAGGGAGTATAGATTTATGCCTTTTAAAGGTCAACTCCTCCGGCGCAACATAAGCGTTGGGAGCCGTGTCTGAACAACTCTTTCCGTTCTCACCGATAGCAAACAGCGTTGCTGCCAGTGTTTATCGTCCTTCGCGCCGGGGTGAATCAAACCGTCTGCGCAAAGGGCAGTCCAAGACGCACCGCAACAACCACCCTGCCTACAAGGGTAAGACGCCGCGCGGCATGGCCGCCAAAGTTGTGGCCTGCTTCCGTCAGCATGACTGGCGTCGAAATGCCGATTTGATCGCACTTCGCCGTATTGGCTACACGCCGTACACCCGTGCGTCAGACCCCACTTTTATCCCTAAACCTATGCGTATTACTCCACGCTCTGAGAGTCGTGAGGCGCTGACATCACTGTCGCTGGTTCTGGCCGCAAATTGTGACTACAGTCCGGACAGCGATTACCTTTTTGAAATGATGTTGCCGGTGGAAGAAATTGCCCGCCGCATGAACGCGCTGCACGTTTATGAGAACGGCCGCAAGGCGTATGACGTACTGCTCCATGCCCTGCGCGTCATGGAACAGCTGGACTACGTGGTGATACACCGCGACCGCGATGCCGATTCTGGCCAGAACAAGCCCATGCGTATTTTTCTCACTGACAAATGCTTTACCTCACGCGGCATTGCTGTTGAAAGCATCCGGGAGTGGTTGCATAAATATCGCCAGTGGGCGGTCGCCAGCGGACTGGCGGAATCTATGCAGCAGAAATACCAGCGTCACCTGCTCAAAATGGCGCGTCTGGGCATCAGCATTGACCGCCACCATTCCCTCAAAAACCGGCTGAGACAGATAAAACGCTGGGTTGTCAGCCCGGAGCTGCGCGATGAAAAAGCGCGAACTGAGGCGGATATTGGCGCCGTTCTTGACGAACAGGCGCGTAAAGTGCGGCAATTGCGTCCGGCAAAAGAGACAAATCGTTACCAGAATGCCTGGCGTCGCTATACTGCCGCCGGACATCTGACGATGGTCGCGCAAATGTCACTGGAAAGCGCCCTCCAAGCCGAGTTCCCGACGCTGCTGGCCACGGATGCGGAGACGTTTTATCAGCGGCTCCTGGAGCGCGCCGGCGTTTCACTGTCTTAACCACATTCCTTTCTAAACCTTTTCCCTTCCTGCGATTTCGCGGGCCTGATGCTGGCATTTTTTCCGTTCGCGGATGCCTGGCAGGCTTCCCCACGTCTGTTATCCGCCAAAATGTGCACCGGCGTCGGTCGGGGCACGCTCACGATACGTCGCTGGGCAACGTCTGACTAAGAAATAATCGTTTAAATTCGAAGAGATAATTCCCTCGGTTGAGGCATCCCATTAACTTCGAAAACCCCTATTCAAATAGGATTAATTTCGAACGTTACTTCTGAACAAAACAAGCTTTCTAAAGAAAGAGTACTCCTGAGCCAGCCTACGGCATGGCATCTGGAGTAGCTCCCTTCGCTCTGCTCAGGGCAACCACACCTGAACAACGGCATCAATTGCCGGGGGAAAAGAAGAAATAGCTCCCCGGCTAAGCCGGGGCATAACACCCGCGATATTAGTTACAACATTCACCAGGCCTCACCCACGTCAACCCCCAGCACCGAGCGCAAATGCACCCCCTCCGCCCACCTGAAAAGCCGCCCCGCCCCGGGCCAACGGCCCGGAACAGAGTGGCTTTAAAAGTGAATGTTGTAACTACTACGGTAGTGTCGCTTTGAGAGGTTTGGCTTTAGCTGTGAAGTACACGCTCGTAAGCGCCAAAGGCGCTAACGCGGAGATACGCCCTGGCTTCGCCAGGACCACTCCGAGCGCGTACATTAACGTTTCACTGCTATGAGCGGGAATGGTCTAGCAGGGCGAGGGGTGGGCATCGGTAATATCTATCAAACCTGGGCGGCTGCGCCGCGTCACCGGCGACGCTCAGGTACGGCGTTCTCTTTAGCCATATTTGTCGCCTCCATGCGCTTAGGCGCATAAAAACATAAAGTCTTGGATTAGATGGCCGATATTAAATTATTAATGGAGGATATATCGTGATGAAAAAAATAGCTTTATGTGCCGTTACACTGATGGCGTTTAGCACACTTGCTCATGCCAATCAGACAGCAAACCAGTGGCAATTAGTTAACGGGTCAGATAGTAAGGATTTCCAGATTCTCTGCTTTAATGACCAAAAACAGACTCTCTATATTCGTAAAGATAATCAGAACATTGAGTACCGTGTTGCACGCAACATCATCTTCCAGACATTGCCTAACAACACAACAATTCTCAGTTTCAAACGTGGATTTGTTTCAGCTGATAAGGATATGACGTACATCCCATCCGCGAATGAACGTTGCGAAATAACCGAGCAATAATTTTACGATGACATTGTCCTGAGGACTCGGAAGTAGAGCGAAAGGTAGCTCGTTGTTCAGCTCTGACTCATGCAGTTGCTAAACACCGATGCTTAAAAAACAACCCTATTTGCTTTTTACAGGCGGCCCCTTATACAGTTGCCCTTGCGAGGCAAGGGCTTCGAGGGTGTTAGAGGCGCCGTATGGGTTATGGAGATATTTGAATGCATTTTTTGAAGATAGTACTAACTGCCGCTTTGTTTGTCGCAGCGCCCACATGGGCGGGAGATTTGAGTGGGCCTCAAAATAATGCCGTTAGATCTGCGGAGCAGTATCTCAGTATCGCGGGCTTCTCACGGAACGGACTTATTGATCAACTCTCATCGGATGCTGGTGATGGTTACGAGATTTCTGACGCTACGGTAGCAGTGGACAGCCTGAACATTGATTGGAACCAGGAGGCGGTGAAATCTGCGAAGCAGTATCTCAGTATGATGGGCTTCTCATGCAAAGGCCTCATTAATCAACTTTCCTCAAGTGCCGGAGACAAATACACCGTTGACCAAGCAACCTACGGGGCAAAACAGGCAGGTGGCTGCTAAGCGTGGTTCAAACGATGGTTACACTCGAACCTTCAAATTCCATTACGCGGGTATTTGCTACCTCCGCATGCTGGTTTTATTAACGAAGAATAATTTCCGAATCCCAAGCGTCCCCATCAACGTTATTCAATGTAATGTGAACGGGGTTCGTACTGCGCAAAACAACCGCACATTTACCTTTCCTCCACCTAAATTCTGAGTATAGACGCTGATAAGTATGAAGAGTTTTGTAACATGATCGGATATTAATGCAAATGCTTGATATTTAACATAAATAGCATTATGCGCACTAAATTCTGATTTTAGTTATGTTAAATAGTCATCAATTTGAGTGTATGGAGCTGCGGATGTTTTGTTGGACTGGTTATGTTGTGATCCCCAGATGCTGCCGGTACTTAACCGGACTCATTGCACCCAATGATAATTTAATTCGCTTTTCGTTATACCAGCGTATGTACCTGTCCAGGAAGCAGATAAATTCTTCCTGCGTCGTGCTCGCCCAGTTTCTGCCATAGTACATTTCATTTTTGACCCACCCGAAGAAGCCTTCACACGCCGCGTTATCCGACGAGCAACCTTTGCGCGACATGGATCTTTTAAGACCTGATGCATTAATACGATCCAACCAACCCGGCCATCGATAATGGCCGCCTCTGTCGCTGTGTATCACCGGTTTTTCATTTTCTCTGAGCGTATCGAGCGCGTCGTCAAGCATGCCATTCACCAGTTTTGCGTCCGGACGTGTTCCTATCGGCCAGCTCACCACTTTGCCATCAAAACAGTCGATTACGGGCGACGGATAGACCTTACCCGCCGGCAGGTGGAACTCAGTAATATCAGTCAGCCACTTCTCATTTGGTCTGCAGGATCGAAAATTTCTGGCAAGGAGATTTTCAGGTGCCGGCCCTATTTCTCCGCAGTAAGAGCTGTAATTGTCCGCCCCCCCCGCTGGCATTCTTAATATTTCTTTTTAATAAATTAATAATTTAAATAAATGTCACTATAAAAACACCTTATGGAATTCATCTAGCCAAAGTACTGTGCTGTCGGCGCCAGAACCCAATTAAAATCTCGCCCAAATATTTACTCATCGCTTTACTTACATAGCTGACGACACAATGCTGTATTTGAATTTTGCTTAATACACATACGAGAGTTTCCGACGGAAAAAAATTATGAAAAAACGATTAATATCCCGAATGCATGAAATAAAATTAACAAACAATCAGGTCTTTTTTATTGTCCTCTGCCTGTTTGCCGTCGCAGGTGTCATCGCCATCAGACTCATCGGTGAGATATTAGCAGCATGATCCATTAAAGGTGACTTGGGGCTCTTTGACCCGCCCCTTATTACTCGAAAGCTAATTCTCCATGAGTAGCTATCGCCGGATAAACTGCGGCCCGGTGAAGCTGATTACTCCTTGATGGCACTCTGTCCTGCCCGATGCTCCTGGACTGTCCGAACTCTCCGAATCGTTGCTCATTGCATAGTTTCCAGCAATATCCTGAATACTCAGCAGAGAAGAGTCCGATAAGGACCCGGCACTGACTTCACGTGTGAGAGTCCGGCTGAGATCATGCCAGAATTGCTCTCGATAGTTGGAAAATGTTGATGTCGACAGGCTATCGCTAGCAGAAGCGCGCGTGGAGGCGCTGGAATCTATTCTATTCATCGATTTGAGGCACCTGAAAGGATGAAAAATCAGACGCGGTAAGCGCCCTGTGTATAACTTCAGCGTGACACAAGGTGCTGGTTTTCGGTACTGCAGTCTGCACCTTAGTTTGGTGTACAAAGACTGGCGGAATCAGCAGGGCCGCATGATATCAGGTACAAATAAAAACGTGTTTATCACTTGACGTAAACGATATGACGATACACTAATTGCCCTTCCGCGACCGCTGACTCGTCTCGTCGGATTCCATGTTCAGATGAGCGACTTTACCACTGGATCATAGCGATGCAGGAATATCGTGGGCGATACAAGTTAGCTACTCTACACTATAGGGAGTGTAGTCATGGGCTCTATAACCCGCGCTGAGCACTTACTATTGTTGAACCACTCTAAATTAGTCAGGGATTTATTTATGCGCATAGCGTTCAAGCTGTTTATCCTGTTTTTGGGGCTATCTGCCCTTTCTTCTCAGGCCGGAGTTTCGCTGGGAGGTTCACGCTTTATTTATCCTGCAGACCGCAAAGAAATTTCTGTTCAGGTCAATAATCCGGATAAAGATACAGACTATTTGCTGCAGTCTTGGCTGGAGAATGAAAACAGTAATAACACGGCAAAGGTACCTTTTGTTGTCACACCCCCGCTGTTTCGCCTCGATCGTGAGAGTGGACATTCATTACGTATAGCCAGCGCTGGCACGCAGCTCCCGACCGATCGCGAGACGTTATACTGGTTAAATGTGAAAGCGATCCCCGGCACGCCAAAAGTACAAAAAGGGAATCAGCTGCAAATAGTAGCCCGCACACGCGTTAAATTTATTTACCGGCCAACCTCTCTGGCGAAGGAGGGAGCGGCAGAAGCCTATAAAAAACTGACTTTCTCCCATGACGGTGACCAGTTACTCATCAAGAATCCAACACCTTATTATGTTTCGTTTTACAGCCTGAAGGTAGGGGGGACTGCCGTAGAGATGCCCGGCATGGTGGCACCTTTTTCTGAACACCGGGTAAAAGTGTCGGGTAAAGGCCAGATAGAGTGGCAGTCAATTAATGATTATGGTGGATTCAGCGAGACCGCAAGACAGTAAGGCCGCTTTGTGGTTGCAATGCATTCCCCCCGCACGTATCTGTGCGGGGGGAGTTAGGGCGTTATTTGTGCACCACCGTGCGCGGTATGCCCGCCGCGTCCTGTGCCCAGGTGCCTAACGCGCTCTGCGTCAGCGGCTCCACCTGACTGGTTGATTCTGTATCCCATATAGCGGACTCACCTCCCGAAGAGCCAGGGTCGCTGACCTCCATCAGCGAGAAATTATCGCTATCCTGCGCCCAGGTGCCCAGCGCACTCGCGGTCAAAGACTCGGCTTCGATCGCGGCCGGTCGAATTAGGGATGCGGGGATATCTGGTAGCGTATTATTATCACTATGAATCACGCGTGGCATCCCTTCTAGATCCTGCGCCCAGGTGCCCAGGGCATCCTCAGCTAACTGCTCCGCTTCCATCACGGCCGGTTGCATTAGGGATGCAGGGATATCCGGTAGTGTATTGTTATCACCATGAATCCGGCGTGGGATCCCTTCTACATCCTGCGCCCAACGCCCGAGGGCACTTTCGGTTAGCGCCTCAGAAAACTGCAATGATGATATGTCAGCTTGAAGCGGATGTTCCCATCGAACCGCCGGGCTATCAACGATATCGTGAAGCCTGAGCAAATCGCTATTTGATTCAGATCCTGAACGCAAATCCTGAATAATACCCTGGCTTAGGTTATGCAACGGTCGAAGCGGTAGTTCCGAGGACGCTGAAACATTTGCCGTAGAGGCGCGTGTTGAGGAACACGTGTGAATAAAATGCATGACACAACCTTTCATTATTAAAAAAACGAAAAAATAAATCAGTTACAGCTTTAACTAGACAGGCAATTTCTTAACTGCACATGTTCGTCTACGCTCTGCACTTGAGAGGTATCCCTAAGTATCTGATACGAGGTGTTGTTTATCTCTCCCCACCCTGAGGCGCGTTCAAAAAAATCTTCAAACGCGGTTACGGCAACACTTTCAAGCTCCGTTCCCTGGATCATATTATTCACGTCCGCTAGATCACTAAGGGGCACCATGATCATCGAGATGCTATCCGGCCCAATAGGTCCCCTGACAGCACAATCCGTAAAAGCACCAATATCCGTAAAAGCCTTTTCAGTGACGCGTCTGTCCTGTGGGTCAATATTAATCCCGAACAGTACAGGATAGTCTTCAGCGTCCTGCCCCGAACGTAAGGCATAGTGTAAAGGAATAGCAATGTCTTCTTTTTTACAGGTTGACACCGAATGCGCATTCTCAGCATTGACAATGTCTCCCTGAAGACCTGCTTCGCCGGTACTCACAGTGATACCATTACTGAATAAATCTCCATACGATCTTAATGCCCCAGGATGGCTTTCACTCTCCAGCATATTGCGCAAGACACTGATTTTTGTGCCATGGAATAGTTGACAGCCATTCGGGGCAACTTCCGCCATTGCGTTCGTCAGTGGGTCGGCAATGAGATCTTTATCTGAATAATTTGAGGGGGTATTAACTTGTGCGCTTCGATTTACTATACCTAATGATAACATATTTTTAATCTTATTTAGTTCAGGAGAGGAAAATCATCTTATAAATTCGCCCAAAAAAGCACTAATCAGGTAAAGACATTAATTAATGACTTAACTTCACTCTTTACCATTAAGGAAAAAATCCGTTATATACCCGAGATGATCAGGAATGCGGATCGGTCTATTATCGTTCAGAACAACATGTGACACGTCATTTTCCACCATGCCAGCAATAAGATAATAGCGGGCTTTATTATTCCTTTGTTTGGCGCGATGAAAAGATAATATAACTCATTGTTTTTAAACTAAACATTTCTCACACACCACCCACAACATGAAGACTTGTTAAAGATACCCCCCCCCTATTGAACACCCGAACACATCCCTCCAGAATAGTCCCCGAACTGAACGAGCGGCGTATTTATGCCACGCAACAAATAACCATAGTATACGTAAACACCCAGCATAAAATTTATGGGATAACGTTGAATCGGTGATTAATTGCCTAAGATAAATCACCACTCAATCAGTGAATTATCAACTTTTTAAATATACGGATTTTCATTCAACTTAAGCAGGAATATTACATGTTCAATAAAGCAATCATCGCCGCCGCTATGCTGTCAGCACTCTCCTTTAATGTTGCTCAGGCGGCTGACGGTACCATTAACTTTACCGGCAAAATCCTTGCCTCTACCTGTGATATCAATGGCGAAGCGTCAGATGTGAAAATTGAAGTGCCACTGGGTACACATCTGCCTACCGAATTCGCAACGACGGGTAATAAATCCTTCAACGTTCCGTTCAGCATTGATCTGACAGAATGCGATGATTCCATTAAAAATGCCCAGGTGAAATTTACCGGTACAGCAGACACGAACCCGCAGCTGATTGCTGTAACTGGTGGTGCAGTCGGCGTTGGTGTTGGCCTGTATGAAGAAGATGGTACTCAGATTGCGATTAACACTACCTCTGCGACCAAACCCGTGACGGCTAAAGCAGCAACGCTGAAATATTCAGCTAACTACGTGGCTAACGGAGAAGCCGTCGAACCTGGTGATGCTAACGCTACCGCTGATTTCAGCATCGAATACCCATAATTCATCTTCTGTCCGCTCTTACTGGGCGGACAGTTTTCTCTTTCTCAACAGGTGCTACTTCATGCGTACTTTACCGCTATTGCTCTCCTCTGCCCTGCTGTTAGCCTTCGCAGGCACCGCTTCCGCCAGTCTGGTGGTGGGCGGTACCCGAGTTATCTATCCGGAAAACAGCAAAGAGATTTCAGTTTCCATTAAAAATCCGGGTAAAAACACCGACTACCTGGTGCAGTCCCGGCTCGAAAATGACGACGAGAACAATACCGCTAAAGTGCCCTTTGTTATTACTCCGCCGCTATTCCGCCTGGATCACCAGAGCGAAAACGTACTGCGTATCGCCCGGGCCGGGGGGCAGTTACCTGCCGACCGCGAATCCCTCTATTGGTTAAGCGTCAGGGGCATTCCTGGCAGCGCCGGTAAACCCAAAGAAAACCAGCTACAGGTGGTCATCAGCCAGCGGATCAAATACTTCTTCCGCCCTGCTGATCTCAACAGCCATGACGCTGCTGAAGCGTACCAGAAGCTGACTTTTTCCCGTTTGGGCGGAGAGTTGGTGATGAAGAATCCAACGCCATACTACGTCTCGCTATACACCCTGAAGGTAGGCGGCACCGAAATCCAGACACCGGGCATGGTTCCACCTTTTGGCGAACATCGAGTTAAGGCAAATGGCAGCGGCGCCATCGAATGGCAGGCGATTAACGATTACGGCGGACATACCGCTACAGCACACCAGTAACGCCAGATACCAGCAAACGCGGATAATAACAGGTAAAATTATGTTCAGCCCGACTCCACAGATGCGTCTCACGCCGCTTTCCCAATTCATAGCCCGCCAGGTCATGCACAGCGTGGTTCTGGGTAGCCTTATGATTTCTGGCGGCGCCTTTGCCGATGGTGATATTTATTTTAACCCACAGGCTCTCGACATGCGTGGGGGTAACGGCCAGGTAGTGGCCGACCTGAGCGCTTTTGAAAACGGTGCCCAGCTTCCCGGTAATTATCGGGTGGATATCTACCTGAACAATAATTTCATCGAGACTCGTGACGTTGAATTTGTGGCCGACGGCAAAAATTTGGTTCCTGTGCTGACTGCTAAATACTGGCGCGAACTTGGCATCAAACCGGAAGCATCTCCGGCACTGGTTGCCCTCTCTGATGATGAGACAGTGAGCAAACCGGGGGAATACGTTGAGGATGCCTCCGCGACGCTTAACTTCCGTAAGCTGCGCCTTGACCTGAGTATCCCGCAGGCATCGCTGTTGTTCCGGGCCCGCGATGCGGTGAGCCCCGAACTGTGGGATCACGGTATGCCGGCGCTACTGCTCAACTACGGTCTGAACTACAACAATAGCTGGCAGCGACAGAGCGACGGCGAGTATAGCAACCTGTTTTTACGCCTGGATAGCGGCCTTAATCTCGCTGGCTGGCGTTTGCGCAACAATGCCACCTTCACCCGTAATACAGGCAAACAGCCGGGCTATGATGAAAACGGCAACCGTATTACCAAACAGGACGTAATGACCCGCTGGCAAAGCCTGAACACCTACGCTCAGCACGACGTTCATGCACTCGGCGCGCAGTTAACACTGGGTGACACCTCCACCCCGGGCGATCTGTTTGACAGCATTCAGTTCCGCGGTGCGCAGCTCGCCTCCGACGATGGCATGCTGCCAGACAGCATGCGTGGCTTTGCTCCGGTGGTGCGCGGTGTAGCGCGCTCGAATGCCCAGGTTACCATCCGCCAGAACAGCGCGGTCATTTACCAGACCTCCGTGGCAGCAGGTGCCTTTGAAATTCGTGACCTCTACCCTACCGCCAGCAGCGGCAACCTTGAGGTAACTATCCGCGAAGCTGACGGGTCAGAAAGCACCTTCGTTCAGCCGTTCTCGGCAGTGCCAGGTATGCAACGTGAGGGGCAACTGCGCTTCTCGGTGACGGGAGGGAAATACCGCTCCTGGTCTGAGGACGTGCGTACGCCAGAATTTGGACAGGGAACCGTGCAGTATGGTCTGACCAACACAACGTCAGCTTACGGGGGCTTACTCGGATCAAAGGACTACCAGTCCGGACTTCTCGGTATTGGCCAGGGGTTGGGCACTTTCGGCTCTGTGTCGCTTGACGTCACCCACGCCGAAACCTCCTTTGATAATGCGACCACCCGTGCCGGGCAATCTTATCGCGCTCAGTATGCGAAAGACATCCTGCAAAGCGGCACCTCTTTCGTACTGGCAGGCTACCGTTACTCGACTTCCGGCTTCTACGACTTTAGGGAAGCTAATGAAATTCTGCTAAAGGCCCCTAAAAAGGACAACGACGATACGCTGGAAACCTGGCGCCGCACGCATAACAAACGTAGCCGTATGCAGGCTCAGGTTAGCCAGAGACTGGGCGACTACGGTTCCCTGTCGCTGACTGCCTACCAGCAGGACTACTGGGGTAACGATGGTGCAGAGCGCACCTTTATGCTGGGTTATGGCGTCAGCCACGCGGGCATCAGCTACAGCCTGAACGTTAGCGATACCCGCTATCCAAACAGTGAACCAAATCGCAGCGTCTATCTGAACGTCTCGATACCGCTGGACCGCTGGCTGGCGGGGTCACGCACCAGCTACAGCATGTACACCGATAACCGTAATCGTGTGCGCAACCAGGTGGGCGTCAGCGGCAGCAGTCTGGAAAACCGCCTGAACTGGAGTGCGTCCGAAAGTTATGCCAATAAAAACGAAGGTGACAGCGGTTCGATGACCGCAAACTACGCAGGCACCTACGGTAACGTAAACGGCGGCTACAGCTACAGCAGCAGTAACCACCAGGTGAATGCTGGCCTGAACGGCGGCATTGTGGCGCACCCCTACGGCGTGACATTGTCACAGCCGCTGGGCGACACCATGGCGCTGGTCCGTGTCCCGGAGGCCGGTGGCGTACAGGTCAAGAACCAGCGCGGAGTGAAAACCGACTGGCGCGGCTATGCCGTTGTCCCGTACTTGACGCCTTATCGTCGCAACAATATTGGTCTGGGTACTGACAGCTTGGCCGATGATGTAGAACTGGACGAAACCGTGAAAACCGTAGTTCCGACCCGTGGCGCGCTGGTGATGGCTGATTACAAAGCCAGCGTGGGGGCTCGTGTGCTGGCCACCATTCATCACCTCAGCAAGCCTCTGCCGTTCGGTACCACCGTCAGCCTGATTATTGACGGCAAACAGACCGGCGCTAGCTTTGTCGGCGATAACGGTGATGTTTACCTGAGCGGTGTGCCAGAAAAAAGCCGCGTGAAAGCGAAATGGGGCACGGGTGCCGATCAGCAGTGTACTGGTGAAGTTAAACTGGCCCCTGCGGAGAAAGACAGCCGTTTCCGTACTGCGACAATCAACTGTCGCTAATTTGCGAGGCCCATGCGAGGCATGAATACGGATGAGGCCTGGACAGAAGCGTATAACTGGCTGTGCAAGCAGCGTCGCAAAGCACCACCCAACAGTGATGTCTGGCATCTGCGATTTCACTGGCAACGTGATGGGGAAGCGTTCAGGAGTAAAGTTGAACGTGGTGAATACCGCCTGAAACCGATGCGCATCGTCTCCCGCCTGGCGGATGAACCGATAGCCATGTGGGATGCCGATGACGCCCTGGTGCTGAAATGGGTCACCCTGCAGGTGCAGAATAAATTACCGGTTCACCCGTGCTGCCATCATGTCAAAGGCTACGGCGTAAAGTACAGCCACCGGCAGGTGATTGCTGCACTGGATAGCGGTGAATATCACTTTATGTACCGCACGGACATCAAAGGTTATTACCGCCATATCCGTAAAGACCAGCTTAAAGAGTTGATTCGGGTCTGGATTCGCGACCTGATATTGCGAGATCTGATCTTTCAGTACATTGAATACAGCGTGGAACAAGGGGGTGAGATTCATACCCCAACCTCAGGCATCTGCCGCGGCTGTTCGCTAAGCCCACGCATCGGTGCTGCCCTGCTCTACCACATCGACAGTGGGTTTGCGGGAAAAGAGGAATTGTTCTACATCCGCTATATGGATGATTTTTTAATCCTCAGCAAAACACGCTGGGGGCTACGCCGGGCCATCAAACGGCTTTATTTTTATTTGGATCAGGGCGGTTTTGACCTGCATCCAGATAAAACACAGATGGGTAAACTGGTGAAGGGGTTCGACTGGCTGGGGCTATGGTTTAGCCCGGAAGGAATTACCCGCTCACCGCGATCAATTAAAAATCACCTTGAACGATGCCGGCGGCTTTACGAGCAGGCACAATTCCACGGAATGAAATAATAGCGTGTGAGTTGTGTGCGGGAAGAATCGGGGGTGACTCAAAAGTCTTTTGAGACAAAAAAGGGGAAACTGCTATGCCAATCGTTAAACTCATCGCATTATTGCTCTTCCTCACGGGAACCTGTAGGGCCGGATGTATAGCGGACGTGCCCGAAGCCACCGTATCTGTGCCTACGATAACGTTACATGCAACATGGAACGGATCCAAGTACACGGAACGCGACCTTCTGCCGAAAATAGATATACCACCGATCAAAGTTACATGCAGTTCAGGTGCCGGGAAGGGGTTCGTATACACAAGGGGGAACCTCGTAGCTACTGCCAGTGACCTTCAAATATCAGCGGCCGCCGCCGCGGTGCGCGCCAATCTCCGTGTAGCTGAAGGACATTACAATATCCCTCTTTCCGTGGGGCCTGCGTCACTCAGCAGCGAACAAGTGTTCTACACTACCCTGACCATCACAGGTATAGATTGGGAAACCACATCAACGGGTGGCGGGGGTAAACCAAGGTCGTGGGGATCGTACGAATATGAGAATATAATTACGATAGCGTCCGTGGATACACCCGCGGAGAATGCACTATACGTCAGGTGGGGGGGCACCTTAGTCAATTCGGTGGAACCCTGTGTAGCACTATCAGAGTCGATTGATCTGGGCACTGTCATAGGGAACAGCGTACCATTTGGCGGAACTGCTCCTACAGATGCGTCCAGCTTCAGTGCCGTGTCATGTGACTTCGCGTATAATAACCTGGTGACGGTAACGATTGACACGGCTGTGGCGGAGTTGGAGGGAACAGTCGCACGAGGGGACAAAAAACAGGGTGTAGGAGTAAAACTACTGCTGGACCGTACGTCAGGAGAAGGGTTAACCTTCGGCAAACCGTATCGTCCGTCGCAACTCGGTTCTTTGACGCCTGTTTGGGCACGGTACGATGCGGAGGTAATGGCAGACTCGTTCGGGGCCGTCGTGACTGTGACTACCCAACATGAATGAGGACTACCGAGTGCGCTATGCACTACTGTAGAGCGGATGGGCGTCCGCGGGGCTGATCTGATGATAGGTCCTTCGCATGAATAAGTGATAAAATAAAATCTGGAGCGTCTCGTGTGTGTCTGTGTCGTTTCCGTACATGATCTTTTAGAACAAAATAGGAGGGGGAGGAACAGAAACCTTCCCACTATGGTCGGCGGGTCCGATACTGTATACAACCGCTAGATGGATGGCAATGGGACCGGGGGCCATGATGGTGAATGTACGACGTTATCAAGGAACAACACGTACGAATCCAGGTCAGTGCACGGGGGTCTGCTGTGGGACGTTCAGGGTTTCGTGGGTTTTACCAGACAATTGCCATTGACATTGCCGTGCTGTGTGGCGTGTGACACTGGTATGGATATTGTCGGTGGGACAAACGAAACAGAATGGGGCGGGAAACTGGAATTAACGTGCATTTGACAAACCTGGAGCGTGACAACAAACGAATGAGGACTAAGGATCCTGCGTTGGGCACCCATCGGGCTAGGGGGTTGACTAGGAAACTGTGGGTGAGGGGGGGAACCCCCATATCATTTTGGCCTGGACCAACTTGCGCAAACGGGTAAATTAGCCAGAACGACGGCCAGGTACGCACATCGCGTCGCCGCTTAGTGTAGGGAAAGAGGTAAGTGCGTGTCCAGACAACTAGTGCTGCGTCACGTTAACGAAACGGACGCACCCTTTCCGCCGTAACGCTCACCCTTTGACCGCTGGCGAGCGTCATACTCTGCGGCGAACATGAAGTATGTGTGTTTCTGGGCTCCGACCCTCGGGTAGAGATTGCTCTCGGGGTGGACCGGATCAAATGCTTCTTACATTGCCCCGAGCAGACGTTGCAGCACGTCACCACGGTGCTTGCATTGGTTGGTTTTGCCAAATAAAAACCTAAGTTTTGCTCTGATCCGGTTTCAGTGCTTTGCACCACCACTCCATCCCGTCGGAGGTTCCCTTCCTAATCCCGTTTGCGAGACCGCCCTTGAGCCCGCTTACAGAACTCGAATCGGGCTGTATAACTGAAGACTTTGGCCTTAAAAACAACGAACCGGTAGAACGCGGCCCAGCCTTTCAGTATTCGGTTGGGTTGTTCGGGATATGGGCTTTGCATTTACCGTAATTGCCTGATAACAATGCCGTCGGCGATGCGGCGAAGTTTCTGGCTTTGTCCTTCGGGATCGTCGATATCACTCTCATATCGCCGTAACGACTGCATTTGAGGATGATCCAGTGACCCAGAAAGATAAAACCGCCATCGACATGGGTGATCCTGCTCTTGTCCATGTTCGGCCTGAGTTTAAGACTGTCTTCAAGCACGCTCCGACACACCTCCCTGATGGCTTCCGCCTGTGCTTTGGTACCTTTGACAATTAGCACAAAGTCATCGGCATAGCGGCAATAAGCAACGGCGGGTTTTCCATTCCCAGTTTTCCCTTACTGCGGTACTTCGGCCTCGCTGGACACTGTTATTCCTGTACCATCGATCCTTTCTGGCTTCCCCGCTCAGATAGCGTTCATGCAGATACTGATCGAACTCATTCAGCATGATGTTCGACTGTATCGGCGATGTTACGCCATCCATAATATTATCAGCGACATGCAAAGCTACGGCTACCAACGGGTGATGGGTATCCTGCGTAAGCAACGTCGTGCAGAAGGACTTCCACCGGTAAATGACAATGGGTTTTACAGGAACATGAGCGAACATAACCTGCTGTTACTGCATGACAAACCGGAGCGGCCGAAGCGTGAGCATAAAGGCAAAATCGCGGTAGCGGAAAGCGATATGCGCTGGTGTTCAGACGGCTTCGAATTCGGCTGCGACAACGGTGAAAAACTGTGGGTCACGTTCGCGGTGGGGTACTGTGACAGAGAGACCACAGACTGGGCCGGCAAGCACCGGAGGCTACGACAGGATGTGATGCTGAGATCGGTGGAAAAGCGCTTCGGCGACAGGTTGCCGGACACACAGGCGCAATGCTTTACGGATAACGGTTCAGCGTATACTGCGCATGAAACGCGAAGGTACGCTAGAGAGTTGAACCTGGAGCCCTGCACAACAGCGGTGAGCAGCCCGCTGGGTAGTGGGATGGCGGAACGGGTCGAGAAGACGATGAAGGAAGACAATATCGCGTTCATGCCAAAACCGGATGTGGGACAGCACTGCGATACCTTGCAGCAGCGTTTACACATTACAATGAAAACCCACCCGGCATAGCGCACTGGGATATTTCGCTCCACGAGAATACCGGCAACAGCGGGCATCGTTAACTTAAGATACAAAAGATGTCCGGAAATGGCGGAGCAAGATCAGAATTTGGATCTTCCTGCCAAATAAGTGTCAATACGCGCTAACTTTATGTATTACGCTGAATGCATCCACTATTATAACCATGAAAGAATAAAACAGAAACTAAAAGGCCTGAATCCGAAAGAGTACCGAACTCAGGCCCAGATAGCTGCCTGATATAAACCGTCCAACCTTATGGGGTCAGATCTGAAAGGATGCGGCTTTTCATATAATGACGACGGTTTTTGTCATCTCAGCGCGCATAGATTGACATCATTTGCAAGTCCATGGATGCCCCGGAAACTCCGCGTCTTTGTTCGTCATATCTATGGTGACAAAATCAGCGTCGCCGGTCAGGTCTTTGCCTGGAAGATTGTTAGGATTGTCTTTGTTGGTGAAAATTTTCTGCTCAATCGCCCGGTCGAAACCGTTAATCTCAACCTGCTTCCTCGCCAACTCAGTATAGTGTAAACCGTACATATCAAAGTAAGGACGCCAGTCAGCGTTAGTGATATAGCTCAGGGAGACCAGCAGGAAATCATTACCCGGCATATCTTTAACCGACATGCCTGCGTAAGTTGCGTCACCATTCCATGCAAAATTGCTGAAACCTAGTCCGTCACGGTGTGCATTCCATTCGCTTGCATTCGTAGCATATTTTTCGAAAATGCGCTGGTGCTGATAAAGCAGCGTGTAAATGCTAAAACCATTAGCCAGCGTCGTACCGCCACGCATGAGCTGTTTATCGGTATGGAATGCCATCTGGAAGTAGAAACCATCCCGATATTGCTGGGCACTGCCTAATTGCCAGGGTGCCGTGTAGCGACTGGCGACAACCCCCTCAACCGGATAAGCTTTGCAGCTGGCATCATAAATGACAGGATTGCCGCTGCCGTCTTTTAATTCACGCAGGTCAGACATCATCACAGCATAAATATCCCGCGGGTTTCCGCGCGCGGCCGCGAAGGGTCCTTCTCTGTTCTGGCCATAGGTGGACTTCCATAAGACATTATAAGAGAAAATATTATTAGAGGCTTCGTTTGCTCTATCGCCATATTTTGTCCAGTCTTCTTTGTTTGCTTCCAGAACAAAGTTTGCTCTGAGTTTCTTCGGTTGTATATTGTGCCCCTGCTCGTGGCTTTCTCCCCAGCCATAAGGTGAAACCTCCCAACTGGTATCAAACGGGTTACCTGCGCAACCGCTTCCTCCAACGCAGCGTGAACGCTGGTCGTAGTTGATATGCTGGATGATAGGACGGGTATGTAATTGCCCATCAGTGCAATCTGCCTCACCCCAGAGCCCGGTACATACTTTTAGTTCATCGGCTGGCAGAGATTCTGCCAGCGTTTTCCCCGCAACCTTGAGCCCCGCCAGCGTATGGTTCCAGGTATAGAAGTTATTCAGCGCGTCGAGCATCTTCTCTGTCGTGGTGATACCCGCTTCGACGTTCGATTTGGACTTGAGACCATCCATAAAACGAAACTTGAGAGCATGCACTTCAATCCCGTCCAGCTTGATATCCACCCACGGAGTGTCACCATTTGCTATTTCCTGCTCAAAGTCGGTCATGTTGGCCGTATCATTAATATCCGTGATAGCGGCGTAGGGAGCCACACCATCCACATTGAGCGTGGCGCGGGTTAACGTTTCGTCGACAAAGCGAATAAATATCGGCCCGCCATACGGTGTGGAAAAGGTTCGTCTTTCACCCGGAGCGAGAGTGATACGCGGCGTTTCTTTCAGGCTGGCCTCGGATGGCGCGACCAACTGCCGGTTACCTGCCGATCGGTAAACGTCGGGGTAGCCAAAACCGAGCTGGAGAACCACTTCTGCACTCTCTTTGCTACTGGAAATCGTGACAGCCTTACCCGGTGGGGCGTACCAACCGCTGGTCGTTGCCTCTTTTGCAAAGGGCACGGTAAAGGTTCGCTGATCACTGATGGATGCCTGAGGCGTAAAACTCGCAAGGTTGTCTTTAACTACCTGGTCACTTTTCACTGCGTATTCCCCTAAATCGGGCTGCGCAGGATTGTCAGGGCGGCTGTAATCCACTACCCAGTCGGCAAAGAGCCCTTGCAGGAAAAGTGCGCCATCTTCAGCAGATACTGGATAGTCAATTTTCTGACGATACTTATCAGCAAGCATTACACCTGCTGCAAGTACAGGATAACTATCAGGTACCTTCAGCACATCAATATTTGAGGTATCCAGACTGGATAAACTGTCTCGCCAAATATCAGCACCATCACGAAAAGCAGCTCTAAAGGCAGGCAAGGAACAATTCAATACGCTTGCCTCACATTTGTTATCTTTCTCATCAGGGTCAAAGACGCTGACGCTGAACTCCCCCTTGCTCAATCGGTTTAGGAGGGCAGACTGAGCGATATCAGCCATAGGTTGTTTGAGCCTCGCAACTGGGAAATCTATGGCTTTACGGCTACCACCTGTATTGGTATAAGCTGCTATCCCCAGCTGCTGATAAATCCCTTTGGAAATAGGTGCAACAACGAGATTGGAAGGAATAGCCAGCAACGGGATCTTATTTTGCGCCGCATAATCTATACCATCTCTGATCCCTTCATACCCAACGTTGTTGACATCTTTGTCACCAACAATCAGTAAATCTACTGGACCGGAACTCAGGCAGGAGGCTAACTTCTCATCATCGCAGGTATCGTTCTCATTAAGCGTGTATAAGTCCGAACGGGTGGAATTCAGCCAGCCTTTAAATGCGTCGTAATGAGCGTTAGTCCCCGAATAAGCTGGGTTACCCTTCATATTGGCTATGACGACATGTAACTTATTGTCGTTCTTACCTGCGAGACGATAACTACTGCGATTACTGCTGACCTGTTGCGTAAGCCAGGACACCATATTTTTCATCCAAAGCGAATTGGTCTCTGTATTGCCGCGTAACAGAGGATTCTGACCAAGCACTATAAAGCGTTGTCCCTGTTGCTCCCCCGCCATTGCAAGAGCTGCATTTTTATACGCTTCATTGTTATTCGCCTCCAGCAAGGTAAATGTTGAAGGAACGTTACTACTAAAGTATTGAGAGTATCCCCCCATATCCCAACTAAATGTCTCACCCAGCCCTTGATATGTCATCGATACGGCCTGCTTTCGAAGGGGGTTTTTCATCTGTAAATCCAGCACGCATTGTGCATAGGAGATAAGTTCAGCTTCGGTGGCTTTCGATGCATCGCGATTTTTTAGGGCATTAACCGCGTTTGCAAAAGTTCCGACAGAGCAAGGCTGGAGTTGAGGCGGAACCTTAGGGTCTTCTTTATCTTTTCCGCCGCCATTATCTCCGCCATTGCCGCCGCCGTTATCTCCGCCATTGCCGCCGCCGTTATCTCCGCCATTGCCGCCGCCGTTATCTCCACCATTGCCGCCGCCGTTATCTCCGCCATTGCCGCCGCCATTATCTCCGCCATTGCCGCCGCCGGACTCTTGAGAGGAGCCCCCACCGCCACCATCGCAAGCGCTCAGCGTCAGGCCCGAGCAAAGGGCGATAATCAGTAAAAATATTTTATTGTTCATGTCGTTCTCTAAAGCCCTGAAAATAGGATGGACAGATTTGCGTCGTCAGCTCAGGGAAATGAAGTTTTTTTTCAGCACGAAATAAAAGGAGGGGAAGAGAAAGAACAGGTATCCGGACGTGGTGGGAGAGTACTCCCGGCGATGTTGCCATCTTCATGTACGTGTCATAAAAAAACAGTCATGACAAACAGCAAGATGCGTTAACGAATTAGCCCTAAACGGGTCACGATCGCCGATGAGTAAAGAGGGAAAATCAAGACTGATTACGCAGGTCCACATTGCGTTACGCTACGCTGTAGCCGTTGCTTATCTACCGTGGTAAGAACCAACTGATAACTGATGCCCTGCGATAGTCGCTGGCGGGTTTCCGCATCTCGGCACAGCGTGTTGCTGTAGCTATCCAAAAAAGTCTGGGCATTCATTTGATCATCACTCTGGTACATCTCAAGCACCAACGTGTGCCCTTGCGCCGCGTTAGCACGCACCAAACTGATGCCATTTTCAGACACCGGCAGCTGCTGGTTAAGCGTTTGTGCCTGCGTGGTTATCGCACGCGATAGCAGATCCTCCTGCTCGGGAGCTGATGACGCACAGCCCGTTAACATCAAAGCTGCTGCGGCCAGAACCAGGCCAGGTGTGCATATTTTCTTCATCATTGTTTAAATCCTGTTTCACTTATAATCAGTTTGCCTTCTCCCGCAGCGGGTTTTAAGGTCAGCGACACGGGGTTAATGTGCTCCCCAGCCAGTGCCCGAAGCCAAAGGTTAAATTGTTCGACGGTAATGGGTTTCGACGTCTGTAACGAGGCTGGTTGGCCCGATTGTCGGATCAGTGCCAGCCCCTTACCCAGCGCCAGCGCACGGTTCACTGGGGAGACAACATCCTGGCCCTGCTCGCTTACCGTTAACACCTTTACGGGCCAGTCGGTCATCTGTCGGTTTTTACTCCAGATACCTGCACAGGCCACCAACATCAGCATCAGTGCGGTCGTTTTCATTCTGGCCCTGTTCAAAACGCCCCTCCTTGAAGGGTAATGTCACAGCCCGAGCCCAAAGGTTCAAACGACGGGCGCAGCGGTAACTCATTCAGTCGCGCCTGCATGTCATCACACGAAAGGGGCGTAAGCAGGTTAAACGCCACGCCGTCGGGGTTAAGAGTTAGCGACTGTAGCTGCACCGGCCCGCGCTGCTGTATGTCCTGCAGCCAGCGCATCGTTTGTGAGACCCTCGTGAAATCCCCTGCAGACACTGGCGCCTGAGGCTGCGCTGTGTGGACCGGCGTTCGAGTCTCATTCAGCCAGATAAATTCAGAGCTTTGCTCGGTAAGCAGAGCGCCGCACGCCAGCAGCAATACAGATAGCACTTTACTGGAGGGTATTCTCAGCTCGCGGGTTCGCCACTGGCTCCCCGCTTTTGCCTGACGAGAAAGAAACGCGCCCGAGAGGGAATAGTCGCCACCGGCGCCCGGCCAGGAGAGCCAGCGCGGGTTCATGCCTGCCACCAGCGCTCGTTGTTCCGCGGCTATCGCGCCGCCGCTCCATACATCGTGCCGGAACAATATGGTGTCGTCTGCCTGCAATGCAAAGAACTTTCCGCCGGCGGGCATCGGCAATAACATCCAGTCGGGAAGTAAATACCTTGCCCCTCGCCCCGCACGCAGCCACGACTGCCAGGACTGCCACAGCTCGTGTGATACCGCCCAATAGAAGAGCCGGTCGCCATGGCTGCCGGTGAACAAAAGTCGCTCTTTTTGCGGATCCCACTGACAAAGCACGGGATTAGCCTGAAGCCATTGTTTTATCTGTCGGCGACTTTTTACCGCAGCAGGTCGCTCAAGCGTTTCAGTCAGTAGAGCATCCCCGGGTATCAGGAAGATATCTTCGTCAGATCCTGGAGTATGCCAGTGTTGTGGCGCATCATCACGGTGCGCAGGTAAGCGAGTAAATTTCATAATGCGTCATCATCAATAAGGCGCCGCCGGATGATAGAGGCAGAGCGACCATCTGTTTTCACTAAATCTCTCCCACGAAAAATGGATGCCGTCCCGGTCAGGCTAAACTCCAGCCAGTAGTAGTGACTACCTGTCACCAGCAGGTCAAACCCCAGTCGGTCATTAATACGTGTTAAGTCTGCTGTCGTCAGCCCCAGATGCAAAGCACGGCGTAGTGATGCTTCGCCTTCATCGGGCAATGCCGCCAGCAGTAAGGGAAAATGCTGTTCGTTTAGCTGCTGAATATCCCAGTGCTGTCCAGCTCCCGGCAGGTAACACAGCAAGGAAATCAGGTGCGACGGTAATATACCCAGCCCCCCATCCGGCGTGATTAACGAGGATATCCTTTCAGGGGCGACACCCAGTTGCACCAGCAGTTTTTGCGTCAGGCGTTTTCCGTCCAGATCTTTTTCTTCCAGAGGGGCTAAATTCAGGCATTGCTGAGCGCTCGTTAACCGCAGCTCTGCATATCCCTGCGGGAGAGGGAAATCAAAGCGCAATGGCTCCGTAATGGCTTTCCCCTGCAGTTGCTGAAATAAGCGAATATTGAGCGTGGGCAGTTTTTTCAGCACCATACTTTCCATGCTGAACAACAACGTGGTTGCCTGACTGTGCTGTACCAATGCCCGTACGCTACTCCTTTGCTGTTCGGCCCGGCTGTAGATTTGCCCGGCCACCAGCGTGAGCATTGCCAGCAGTACCAGCATAAAGGGCAGCACCATGCCCTGCTGTCGGTTACGATCCATAGGTAATATTCACAGGCCAGATCCGAATAACCTGTGGCCCCTCCCAGTCCAGCGTAAGTTTCAGCGCCTGGATGGTTACGCTCCCTAGGGGAGCGTTGCGCCAGGTTGTACGTTGCCAGAAGCTGGGGTGCAGACAATTGACCCCCTCCAGCAACGGGAAAGCGGTTTCAATTTGGCCATCGCGGAGCATCTCCCGGGTCAATACCCCCCCTTCCACGCGATACTGAACACTACTGCGCACGACGCCCGGTCCCTGGGTACGGGGCGCGTTTTCTGTCACAAACTGCCAGCGCACCAGACAGCTGTTTTTATCTAGCGCACCTTCCCAGCGCCAGGGGAGATCGCCGCGCATTTGCAGGACATCATTTTCCAGCCATTGCAATGCTTCCGGCAGCGCTTCACCCTGCCCGGTGGCAGCCTGTTTCATGTGGCGTAGTTGTTGAAATCCCATCTTCAACATGGGCTGGGCGGCCATCGCCAGCAGAGCAATTACCGCCAGTGCTATCAGCATTTCCAGCAGAGTAAAGCCTGCCTGCCGGCTACCAGGGTTGCAGGATCTGTCGTTCAAGTTGTAACTGGCCATTTTCATTTTTAACCTCCAGCGTTACCCGATAAAAGCGATTATCCCCGGTCTTCTGACGCGTCAGCGTCCAGAACCAGTTGCGATCGCACTGACGGGCTTCCCCTTGCGTCTTTCCCATTACCCGGCGTGCGGGTGAGAGTACCTCCATCACCAGCAGGTTATCGGCCGCCCAGTTGGCACAGCGGGTGCGCAGGAGCTGCTGGCCCTGTGTCACAGCCTGCCCACTGACGTTCAACAACGCCATGGCAACCAGAACAAACAGCACCACGGCAAGCAATGCTTCCATCATGATCATGCCCTGCTGGGCTGTATTATTTTTCGTCATTAAATTTGACTCGTTGCAGGAAGCTGTCGTCACCCGCATTCAGCACGCCGCTGCACTTATCGTTTGTGATGCTCAGGCTCACCCCGGGACGGGGCAGAAAAAAGACGTCGCTTTTCTGCCACCCGCTTTCCCGCGAATAGACTTCGCGTTCTGCACGTCGACCGTTCAGGCAGATCCGGTACAATTGCGAGGAATACAGGGCACTGTGGCGCATCTGGGTGTACCACGTCGAAAATTCGCGCTGCGTGACGTCCGCGCCATCTTTAGAATGCAGAGCAGAAAGCGACCAGTTCATCATAAGGGCTGTCATCAGGCCGATCATGGCGATGACCAGTAGCATTTCAAACAAGGTCATCCCCTGCTGCCTGGCGAGGCGCTTGTGTTCAGAAATTGCTGACATTCCAGTTTCCGATATCAGCCGCTACGCCCTCTCCGCCCTCTTTTTCATCCTGACCCAGGGTGTAAATATCGATAACGCCGTTTACACCCGGGTTACGATACAGATAGTCATGCCCCCACGGATCTTTTGGTAGCCGTTTGATATACCCTGCCGCCAGTTTTTCCCCGCCGGAAACAAGCACCCTGAGGCCTTCGTTTTCCGCCGGGTAACGGTCATGATCGAGATTAAACATATCGAGCGCGCTCTCCAGCGCTACAATATCTGCCACGGTTTTTTTCTGATCGGCTTTGCCTTTATTGCTCATCAAATTTGGCACCACCATGGCGGCCAACAGACCAATAATCATCACCACTACCATCATTTCCAGCAGCGTAAATCCACCTTCACGCTTGCGCATTTTATTAATCTGCATTACGTATCCAATCCGTTAAAAAGATAAAGTATTCATCGTCAGCATCGGCTGAATGATCGCCATAAAGACCAGCAGAACCACCAACCCCAGAGTAAAAATCAACAGTGGCTCAAGCAATTTGACCATTGCCAGTAAGTGCTGCTGCAACTGCTCACGCTGCCTGGCGGCCAGATAGCGAAGGACCTCACTCAGACTTCCGCCCTGCTCGCCCGCCTGCAGTAACGCCAGCAGGTCATCCGGCAGTAGCGCCTCGCGCTCGAGTGCCCGGGTGAACGCCGCGCCTTCGACTAGCGTTTGCACCGCATTCAGCACCTTGCTACGCAGCCAGAGGTTATTCAGAGCACCGCTGGCCAGGCGCAGGGCATCGGCCATGGGCACCGAAGTAGCGCACAGAATAGACAGGGTCATTAACAGCCTGACCTGCTGGGTACGCCGGATTAACGCACCCAACGCGGGCAACCGCAGCCAAAGGCGGTGGCAACGTTGACGGTTTTCACCGTGACGCATTTGCCGCTTGAGCACCAGCGTGAGCATAAGCAATAGCAGCAAGAGGTAAGGTCCGCCGCTGCGCAGACTTTCGCCCAGCCACAGGACCAGCCGGGTACTCCAGGGGAGTGCTACGCCGGACAGGCTAAGCTGGGAAACAATTTTGGGAACCGCAACTGTCAGCAAAATACCAATCACCACAAACGACACCGAAAGCAGCAGCAGCGGATAGCTGAGCGCCTGGCGCAGCGCATTGCGCAGCTGTCGCTGCTCATCAAGGTAATCTGCATAGTGATTCAGCGCCGTTGCCAGATTGCCGCTCCATTCGCCGGCTTCTATCACAGCGCAACACAACGGGTCGAAACTTCGCGGATGCTGAGCCATGGCCCGTGAAAGGGGAATGCCCTGACAAACCTGGCGATAAAGATCTTCCAGTATCCGCTGCCACCGCAGGCTGGCGGGCTGTTTCATCACCAGTGAAAGGCTCTCCCTGAGCGGCAACGACGCGCCGACCATTAGCGCCAGCTGTTTGATTACATGATGAACCGGTCCGCGACCACCCGGCCAGGCAATGGGGACCTTACTGAAGGGGAGGACTCTGAGCGATAACAATACTTCTCCACGCGCGGTGAGTCGTTCACGAGCTGTCTGTTCATCATGTGCGCCAATCACCCCGCGTGATGTACGTCCTTCAGGTGTCTGCAGGCGATAAATGAAATGTTTCATTCCCCCTCCTCAATCACCCGCATCACCTCCTCAAAGGTGGTGATGCCCGCCAGTATTTTTTCCCGGGCGTCCTGCTGGATGCCCGGCAGCCTTTCGCGTGCGCAGGCGGACAGCTGTGCGCCTGAAGCCCGCTGTTGAATGAATTCACGCATCCGGGTGTCTATCAACACCAGTTCATAAATGCCAGTGCGTCCGGCATAGCCGCGCTGCCCGCACTCGTCACAACCACTTGCGTCATAAATAACGGTCGGTTCATCCTCCTCCCTGCCCAGCCAGCGCGTTTCTGACGGGCTGGCATTCCGCTTCTGTCGACAATGCGGGCATAATTTACGTACCAGACGTTGGGCCAGCACGCCGGTCAGGGCGGAAGCTAGCAGCCAGGGTTCTATTTCCATATCACAAAGTCGCGCTACCGCGCCCACGGCGCTGTTAGTGTGTAGAGTAGAAAACACCAGATGGCCGGTGAGTGCCGCCTGCACAGCAACCCGGGCAGTTTCGGCATCACGAATTTCACCGATCATCACCACGTCGGGATCCTGGCGCAGCAGTGCGCGAAGGCCACGCGAAAAATCGAGATTGATACGGCTATTGACCTGGGTTTGCCCCACGCCGGGCAATTTGTATTCCACCGGATCTTCAATGGTCAGAATAGTTCGGCTGGTCTGATTCAACTGACTGAGGCTGGCATACAGGGTACTGCTTTTACCTGAACCCGTTGGCCCAGTCACAAGAATGATGCCGTGAGGACGTCGGATCAGTTGCTGCAGTTCTGCGCTTAATGTTGGCGGTATCCCCAGTGCGGTATAATCGGGAGGCAACTGCTGCTGATCCAGCAGACGCAGAACAGCCCGCTCGCCATGACTGACAGGAATTATCGAGAGACGAACGTCAATTTCCCGGCTACTGAACAGATAAAGGAAACGGCCGTCCTGAGGTAAACGTCGCTCGGCAATATCTAACTTCGACATAATCTTTAAGCGCGAAATAAGCGGCGTACCAAGACGTGCATCCCCGCGGGAAATCTCCTGCATCACTCCGTCCAGGCGATAGCGTACCTGGAAGTAATGCTGGAATGTCTCAATATGGATGTCCGAGGCCCCCATGGAAACCGCTTCGCTTAACATGGTGTTAATCAAGCGAATAACCGGCGCTTCACTGTCTTCCAGCGCATCCAGCCCCGCTTGGGGTAAATTTTCCAGTAGCCAGGAGAAAGAGTCCGCCGCGACCATACTTTCCAGCGCCTGCGACATCTCTTCAGGTTCGACGGCCGCCGGGTCCAGTAGCGTAGCCAGCTCTGGCTCACTAATGGCATTCAACCGGGGAGCCGTCCCGCACAGGCGGGAAGCATAAAGATACACCCAAGGCAGGAGCGAACCGCTGTAATGCAGACACCATCCTCCTTCCGTCTCCGGTGTAAGAAAAACGCGATACCGCTGGCAGAATTCAGTCAGATCTTCCTGATTCATTTTTTCTTCCCGGCGGCCTGGCGGAACGCGTTAATCTCCGGCTCCCCGCGACGATTAGCAGCACCGATATCAGCATCACCGGCGTCTTCTAATAGCTGCTGCGCGCGGATATAGTTGTATTTCTTCTGTGTGATCCCGTCGGCCGTCAGGCCATCGCGAATAATGGTCGGGCGAATGAAGATCATAAGATTACGTTTCTGCGTTTTTTTGGCGCGGGAGGAGAACAGGTTCCCGATCACCGGAATATCACCGAGGACAGGCACTTTATATTCACTTTCATCTTTCTGCTGATCGATAAGTCCGCCCAGCACAATCATCGCGCCATCATTAACCAGTACCGAGGTTTCCAGCTTTCGCTCGGCAAAGACGACATCCAGACCGGTATTGCCTTCGACTTTAGAGACTTCCGCGTTGATTTTGAGCTGAACAGCCTCACCTTCATTAATTTGCGGCAGGATAGTCAGTCGGGTACCCACATCACGTCGGTCCACCGTCTGGAAAGGCGTTTTATTGTCGGCGCTGGCCGTTGAGCCAGTTAAAATAGGTACGTTTTGTCCGACCATGAAAGAGGCGGACTGGTTGTCCAGCGTCGTCAGGCTGGGGGTGGAAAGAATGTTGGCATGCGAGCTACCTTTCATCGCCTGCACCAGTGCCATCCAGTTGCCCTTCACAATGCTGAGTGCCGCACCGTTATAACCACTCATCAAAGCCATCAGCGTTGAAAGGTCGCCCTGAGTATCCGGGTTAACGGTGGTGCTACCATTTTCACCGATCACTGTGCTGCCCGCCTGAGCACTGGCCTGCTGCCGTGCAGCCTGCAGTACCCCCAGCGGGAGCTGTGAGCCATTGGTGAATTGCATCAGCGAGCCTTTGTTATCCCCCCACTGCACACCAAAGTTAATGCCATCACCGTCGGAAACCTCAACAATCATCGCCTCGACGTGAACCTGAGCGCGGCGGATATCAAGCTGATGGATCAGGGAGATAACGTCGCTTTGTTTCTCCTTTGATGCCGAGACAACAACCGCATTGATATCCGGTACTGAGACCACTGAGACATCGCCATAACGCGGGTCTTTCGATTTGACCAGTTTGCCAATCGCTTTCTCAATTGCATCGGAGGTGGTGTATTTCAGATAGACCACGCCGTCGTCACTGTTGACATCAGGCGCTCGATCGAGCTGAGCCACCAGCGCGTGAAGCCGTCTGCGGTCGTCATCACTGCCATTCAGGATAAGGCTGTTCGTCCGGTTATCGGCAACCACACTCGCCTTCAGCGAGCCACGTCCAAAATCGCCGCTGGCAATCAGGGTGCCGATAACGCGGGCGATTTCTGTCGCAGAGGCATTTTGCAGTTTGACCACGTCGTTATTGTGTCCCAGCTCTTTGTCCAGCCGCGTCGCAAGCCCCTGCAGTCGCGATACTTCGTCAGCATAGCCGCTTAACATCAGCACATTGCCGCTGTTTAAACCGCTCAGGCTGGCCTGGGTTTTACCACCGCTCAGCGCATTCAGCTGGGCAATCACTTCGCCAACCGGAAGCGTATTTAGTTGTTGCGTCCGCGTCACCAGCGAGCCCGCAGACTCATTGTTTTCCTGCGCCGGGTAGATGTCTGTCGCGCCCCCGGCCTCGACAATTTTCAGCAAATCGCCCACCTGCTCAACGCGGTAGCCATTCGCCCGCAACAGCACGCGGAACAGATTCAGATACTCTTCCTGGGTCAGGTCTTTACTCTGTAGAGAAATTTTCCCCTTAAGCGGCACACTGTGCACAATCTCGGTGTGGGTTGCCCGGGAGACCGCATCAACAAAGACACTCATCTCAACATTATTAAAATCGGCATTAATTCCCTGCGCCATCAGCGGCAATGAGCATAACCCCAGGTTCAGCGCGATCAGCGCAGCGCGTAACTTATTCATGGTGAGAGGCTCCCGGCATAAAACGCGTCAGCGGCTGAATATTCCGCCATGGCAGGGTGATCTGTTGCATCTGCCCGGCCCGTTCGACGGTAAGCTGGATGTCCTGTTGTTGAGTCATAATCTGATCTTTTATCTGAGTAAAGGTAAGGTTGGTAACCGGGGTGCCCTGTACAACGGTGATAACATCCCCTGTCTGCAAAGAGAGCGATTTCAGTAACCAGCAATAGCGTTGGCACTGCTGCAACCGGTAGCCGGTTACTTTGCCCTGAGGATCCATCACCTGGGCCACTTCTCCCATGGGACTGGCGTAGATTTTTCCGGTTACGGGAATGGCGACAGTTGCAGTTGAGGTGGGAGTCGGGAGTGCCTCGGTGGTTACGCCATTGCGACACATCACCCGGATCCCTTTCGGGCTGCGCAGAACAATGCGTTGTTCATCGAGGGCAATAATGCGTTGTTGTTCCTCTCCACCGAGGGCATCTCCCAGTTCGTAGAGACGTTCATGTTGCCCGTCCTGAATCACGGCAAGGCTTAATTGTGACTGCGCGGTATAGCCGATATAACGCTGCGATTCACCACCACAACCAAAGCGTTGCTGCCACTCCGCAGGGGAGAACGGTAAAACATCTTCGGGAAAGGGGACGTTATCCACCGTTTCGCGTACGCTGAGCAACCGCGTCATATTTGCCAGCTCGTCCGTGCCACCGGTAAGGATCCCCCCCCAGTAGACGCGGATGCAGACGATAAACAGCAACAGGGTGAAAAATAATGCGATGGATTTCATACCAGCTATCCAGCCTCAGAGTGATTAACTGAGGCCAGTCTTGTGTCGTCAGGTAGCCAGTGAAAGAAATAATTCAGGTGAAGACTGGATGTTTTTTTTGCATATCCCAAGGGGAAAGGTGAAAAAGGGTTGCTTCTGCAAACTGACGTCACAACCCTGAGGGCAATTTCCCTGAACAGTACATAATCATGTTGATATTATTCTTTACCATCGGCGCCTGTATTGGCAGCTTTATTAATGTCGTTACGTATCGTTTACCTCTGATGATGCAACGAGAAATCGACCACAGCGGTGAATCGTCTCTGCCCATCTTTAACCTGATGACACCTCGTTCACACTGCCCTGCGTGTGGAAAAACACTGGGCGTATTGCAACTGATTCCACTATTAAGCTGGTTAATACAGCGCGGTCGCTGCCACCATTGTCATCGCGCTATCTCACCACGGTATCCACTCACGGAGCTGGCCGTGGGATCCATTTTTACAATATCCCTCTTTTGCTGGCATGATCCGCTGACAGCTCTGGCAGTGGGTGTTTTGGGTAGTGCACTGCTGACGCTGGCCACGATCGATGCGAAACATCTATTACTCCCCGATGCCATAACGCTGCCTCTGATGTGGTGTGGGTTGCTCTGGAATACCACAGGAAAGGGTCTGGTCCCGCTGGAAGATGCTGTATTGGGCGCGGCTGTAGGTTACCTGTCTCTGTGGTCAATCTACTGGCTATACCGCCTGCTGCGAAATAAAGAGGCGTTAGGCTACGGAGATTTTAAGCTGATGGCGGCGCTGGGGGCCTGGCTGGGAGTGGGGAGCATCAACGCCATGCTTTTGCTCGGGTCGCTCATCGGTTGTGCAGGCTGGATACTTTGCCGCCGTCAACGGCAGGATACTGTTATGCCATTTGGCCCCGCGCTGATAGCGGCGGCGAGCTTCTGGCTGCTCTGCCACTCTCCGATACTTGCTGATGGCGTTTTGGCCTCTGTCCTGAACGGTTTTCTGGGTTAATAAACGTGGTGATGATCATACAGAACAAAGGCATTACGGAGCATATGATGGCGGGGCTCGTCGTTACTGCCCATCGAGGCCAGTGTAAATCCGTCATACAGACGGTTGCGACCTAAAACGCGGGAAGTCTCGCCGTTTACGGCGGGGAGAAGTCACTTACCTCCCAGCTTGCAAATCAGTAATAAATAGCTAACCGAGGGTGCCAGAGTCGGTAGTCTCCTCGCCGCATAACTGACCATCAACGACCAAACAGGGATATTCCATTCCTCAATCACTCCCTATGACAAATCAACATAGCTTCGTGTCAGTATTGCAACTCGCCATGTCGTCGGGGACGAAGAATCTGATAAATAGGATTGGTTGCAGTATCAAATCGACTATGGGTACTGGAAATATCGTATTTTCTTACGTTCGATTTACCAGGATCCAGCCAGAATATAGAGTATGACCAAATTGGCCAGGTTCGCACTTTGGGCGTTAAGCATATTATTCGAAATGAGCGTGAAGGTTCAGGCGATGTGTCGACAGGAGGATGAGGATAGAAATGCAAAAAGGAGCGACCGCCGCAAAAAATCGCTCCCTGCACGAATGCAACCAGAGATCAACTCAGCACCTTTAGCTGATTTAAATAATCCAGGGATGCGGGCAATTTTCCGATACCCGTGTCCCGAAGATCCAGCTCAGCAATATGGAGCAAGCAGTAACCGATATTGTCCGGTAGGAAGGATAGAGAATTGCCTTGAAGGTGAAGGGTATCCAAATAGTTCAGTTCTAGCAAAGCTGACGGAAAACTGTCCAGCCCACAGCGATTTATTTCCAGAATCGCCAGACGCGAGTTTCTATTCAGTGCATCCATCGGCAGTTCCTGCAGAGGATTATCGCTCAGGTAAAGTTGCCGAAGGCTGGTCAGGGCGCTGAGTTTGCTGAGTTCATTGCCAGACAGATGGTTATTACTCAAATCGAGAATGGTGATACCTTCAAGCTGGCGCAGGATCGCTGTCGGCGGCAAAAGCGTCAACCCGGTATCCGAAAGGTCCAGCCGATGGAGCTGATTCTCCGGCCGCTGCAGATGGGAAATTGCAGATAAAATACAATCTTCCACCAGCTTTGCATCCCCCCCTTGAGCCACCGCAGCCTGTGACCATTTGCGAACGAGATCCGCAGAGTGATAGTCAGGATTTGCCGCCCGAAATGCCGGGTTCATTACGTCTAAAATTCGCGACACTATTTTTTATCCCCTTTATAAAATCCGGTCTGAAATATCAGAGTACGGTATTTATCATAACGCCTCTCTGCGAACATCTGCTGCAGTGACTCGTCGACGTTTTCCTTACTAACGATATACTGCCCCAGTTGCGCAAGCGTGACAGGAATCGGTTCATCGTGGTTGGAGTCTACTAACAAATAGTTGGATCCCTTTTTAAGCAAAGCTAGGGCATGGCCTGGACCAGAATCCGGAAAGACACCAATATAAAGTGCGTCGAAATTGCGTGCGCTGAGGCGAGCAAGGAGTGCTGCTCGCTCTTTCTCTGTTGACGTCGTATCAAATCTGCCTGTGGGGATACTTTCTCCACGTAACCCATAACTATCAAATAGGTAGTCACATTTCTTACTCAGATTACTATCCTCAGCCCGGAGTTGTTTCCCCTGATAGTCCATTACATAACCATTTTTAATAAAGTCATCCACCGCGGCAGGATGAACCAGCTCGGTGGAGCCTATAATCTGCTTCAATGCTTGGTCCACGGCGTCAGGACTCAGGCCGCGCGGCTGATTACCCTTATCCATCAGCTCACCTAGAAGTTGGTGGGCAGAGCCAACCACTGCGGACTGGATAAACTTTTCCATTCGCCACGGCGTCATCTGCATTTGCTGGTTATCGCTCAGATGGGCAATGATATTGTTCCAAGCGTGCATGACACAGGTACCATGATAATTTTGCCGATCGACATAAATATCCTGCCCAACATGTAAAAACTGTGCAGAAAAATCTTCGGCTATTATCCGGGCCCTGTCATGCTGTTGCGTCAGGATGCGTCGCAGCCCCTCAACCTGGTTTTGTAGCGCGGGTATATGCCGCTTCTTAACTTTTATGAATTCAATTTCTTTATCGAGCGCATCAAGCTTCGTCATTATGCGCGGCGTCAGTTCTTCTGCCCGGGCCACCCGTTCATTGAGGACGTGACGTTCAATCTTTTGAACACTCAATAGAGCGTACAGCTGGGCTGCTGGCTCCAGCGCCTGCAAGGCTGCCCGGCTCAATCTAATATCTGGCGGGGTCAAATCGTTATCCTGGAGTCGGGAATACAATGACTGAAATTCTTCATCTAAGCTATCAAATGCAATTTCGCTCAACCTCATATAATCCATGCAAGCATACTTCAGTTCACGCAATGCAATAATTTCAGGTGAGTCAGCTGTTGTAGATTCGATGATGTGCTGCAGTTGCGTATATTGCTGCTTCACCTGAGCAAGCGCCGGAGTCTCGCTCAGCACCTCGCAAAGCAAGCGAAAGTTCACCGCGCCCAATCGATCGCCAGCTATACGTCTTTTAAGAACCTCATCAGCATTAGTCAGTTCATTCTTTGCCTTTTTGTTCACCTCGTCACGGGTCATAATATCAAAACGTTGAGTTTGATAAGATGTCTCTTCAAGCTCATTTTGCTTTTCACTGTATGCCAGGCAAATCCCGCGTTGTTCATCCAGTTGCTGGTGCAACCTATTCAATAACGTTCTGTGTCCTTTAACATCGTCAGTAAGCTGCTGCATTACTTCACTACTTTGAACTTGCTTGCTGAGTAACTGATACTGCTTATCCAACTCCTGCTGCTGCGTTGTACACTCACGGAGTTCTGTGCGATATTCCGAGAGTTTTTTTTCCTGCTTGCCTCCGCCGAAGAAACGTTTGATATGCAGCCCAAAATCTTTCAGTCCGCTACGATTGGCCATCGACGTCTCAAGATTGCTTTGTCGCGCTTTATTAGCGTCAATCGCACGGACGGTTAACGCCAGCTCCTGATTTACCGTGGCGAGTTGTTTCTGATCGAGTGCAGAAGCAGATTGGCTTTCCACCCGGTGCTCTGCATTCTTTAGAAGGAGTGATGTCTGCTCGCGATGGGTATACAGTTCGTTGAGGTAATGAAGGGCAGACCGCATAGTATCCGTCAGGATATTAGTCGTGGGGATATCCACCTTTTGGTCTTTGCTCAGTGCCGTATTTAACGCATTAAGCATGTCCCTTTCGACGGAACGCAGGTTGACCGCGTCGTAATAGACATCGTCATCGGCACAAATCTCTTTGTCTAGCGCCTCAATTTTCTCTGCATTACGCTGCAAATCTACATCAATAATATGCTGCAAAGCGTTGAGCACGGTTTCTTTTTGTAGGCGTACCTTGTCGTCACGTATGCTTTCAAGTGCGATAGCCTTCTCTTCCAGTGTCTGGATTATGTCTGGCATTCGGGCCAGGAAGATATCTTTATCAGCATTTTTCTTTTGTCTGTCACATGCGCAGATGTGCTCCTCAATACAGGTTGCCAGAAATGGATTATCTCTAGCATTTTGTCCCATCGTTTGCAGTGCCGCCGAGCGACTGTCTGCCAGGGCTGAATGCAAAATCGGTTTCGCTAGGTCAGGTGGTTGTTCATCGCCGATAATCGCGTTCAACTTACGTTCCAGATCATGCAAAGTGTGCTGTTTCAGTTGAAGAACATACCGATCGACCGCATGAGTGAATTCAGGGGAAGCGCTGTCCATTCGCGCAATGTCGCTATACGTTGTTCTAGCCGGCTGCTGAGCAAAATCCTCACTGATGCGTTGCAATACTCCACGTTGTTGTGGGTTGCTACACTCCATCACCTGTGCAGAGAGTTTGTCCTTTACCGCCATGCTGAACAGTTTTTCGCTGACATCAGCTTTAGAGGATGGGCGCTCCAGACCGGAAAGGTTCAGCCGCAGGCCGGCGGAAGAATTTAAAGCAATTGGATGATTCATTGTACCCTTCTGGTCATAATCCTTGAGTTAAACCGGCCGACCTCATCAAAATGCCAGCTCGGCCGGATTTAAAACACTCCGTTCACCGCCTGATTTTTTTCTCTGTCTAACCCTGATTATTTGTTGCAAAGGCTTTTTTTACCTTGCTGATGTAACTCAGATAAAAACGCGGGGTGGCAGAATGGTAGTAACCCACCCCTCTCCAGAGATCCCCGTTGGCACGATCAATTGAGCCTCTCAGCAGCCAGGCCCCCACAATCACGTTAGTACAGGGTTCGAGTAAATCTTCCATTTTGATGCCGGCTTTAGACAACTTCGGTACGTGAATAGAATTAATCTGCATCAAGCCTAAATCGACTGAGTGATTTTTATTTACGTTTACTGCGTTCGCATTATAACCGGACTCAACTTTGGCTATCGCACGGAGGATATCTTCATCAACATTAAATTTTTGTGCGGCATAATTGAAGCAATGCGCCTGAACTTGGCTAAACACCAACATAAGGACCACGCTCAACAGTAATTTTTTCATTAGCTTCTGGCCCACGATGCCGGGCACGCGTCACCTGTCTTACGTCTCAGGAAAAAGTGGGCTATGCTTTGCACATCAACAGTAGATTCACAGGTATTCGGCAGTAGGCTTTTTGTTTTCTTCTTATTTTTCTTTACTGGATTAATGGACTCTATTTTCAGCCATATTTTCACAACATTCCCTTTACCTTCTTTAATACGCTTCATAGAAAGTAAATACATATCGGCATGTTTTCTGTGAATATTGTAAATAATATTAGAGGCCTGTCTTCTCGATATGCCAAATGCGTTGGCAATATCATCGCAGCATGCGTATTTACGCGTTATCAATAACCATCGCGCAACATATTCATGCAGCGTGCTACAAGTTTCATCCCCCAACTCCTCAGGAACAATAAAACTACCATGATTAGACTGTTTTCCGCTTTCAACTCGCATGCTGGCTCCTCATTATTTCTCACGAAAGGAGAGATAAATTGATAATTAAATGTTAATGTAGGTTGCCGGCATGTTGATAAATAATAAAAGCGTTATATTTTTAGTAACAAAATATACAAGGCATCCGGCGTTTTCATTAAGGTTAATTATCCAAGGTAAATAACCTAGGCTATATAGGAATGGCTGGGACATGACGTGCGAGTTTTTTGTCAGAGCATGGAGAGTACTCTGCATAAACATGTGAGATATATCCTAAAGGCCTGACTTCACCTCTTATCTGGGAGGGCAATATTCTGAATTTTCTCAACAAAATGAATGACCGCCGCCATTTCTTCATAATACTCTGCGGTAATAAACTCCCCCACCGGTATTTGTTTAAACAAGCTGCGAGCCAAAGGAATGTTTTCCACCATTGGAATACCCGCCTCTTCTGCAAGTTCAATGGCAATCATCGCTTGCTTATCCGAAGCCTTATCCAAAATTTTGGGTAACGGGCACTCTTTTTCGTGATACCAAACGCAGATAGCGATGTGAGTGGGGTTACGTATAATGAAACTGCTTTTACGAACATTATTCTTAAGCCCTGAATTCTGCAGCTCCCGATGCAACTCTTTACGTTGCTGCTTTATTTCCGGACTGCCTTCAGACTCTTTAAACTCCTGCTTGATTTCTTCCCTATTCATCATCAATTGCTTTGTAATCCGGCGTTTCTGAAAGGCATAATCCGCTAAGGCAAAAAATACGTATGCCGCCAGCAGACCCAGAAAAAGCCTGAAAACCAAACCAGAAGTAAACGTCAGCCCACAGGCCGGCCCGCAGCGCGAAAGGTGCTGTACATTCGGTAAAGCCCCCTTGAGTAACGAGGAAAAAATCCCCCCTACCACACACAGTTTGAGGATGGATTTGAAGAGCTCGAACAACGAGGCGGCAGAAAACATCTGTTTTAGATTACTGAGCGGGTTAATACGTTGCCCCACGTTAGCAAACGCGCCCGGTGAAAAAGCAATGCCTACCTGGGCTAGCTGAATAGACAGAATGCTCGCCAACATCACGCTCCCAATGACACTGATAATGCGGATAAACAGCCCGCCGCAGGCAACCATGATAGTAAGTATGGCGTCCATATCGGCTTTTGAAGCCGACGCCAGCGTCATCTCAACCAGCCGGGTAACATCAGCCAGCCAGTCCGGCATAAAAAAGAAGAATACCAGCGCAATACTGCCAAGCTGGATGGCAGAGGTCAGTTCGGTACTTTTCGCAATCTGCCCGCGTTTTCTTGCCTCGCGTAAACGCTTACTGGTGGGCTTTTCATTTTTCTCACTCATCGAGCCATCCAGCTCATCATCTCGCCGAGATTGTAAAAAATATGCTGCTGACCGCTGGAGACCACCTTCAGAGAGGCACTAAGGCTGATGATAAGCACGAACAGTACGGCAATACTCTTTAGCGGCATCGCAAGGAAAAATACGTTGAGTTGCTGGGCTGATCGGTTGATTAATCCCATCGACATATCTACCAGCAGCATAATCGCTATCGCTGGTAACGAAAAACTGACCGCCAGACCACAGAGCATCTCCCATTGTGCCAGTAATAATCCCAGCCACTCTTTGTGAAAACGAATATCTGCCCCCGGAGGGATCTGCTGATAGGAATGATAAAGGGTGTCCAGCAGTTGGTTCATACCGCCGTTGATAAAAAACAGGGTCATAAACAATTGGGTCAACAGAACGCCAAAAACAGAGGCGGCCTCACCAAGGCTTGGGTTAAGCACCGATGAGAGCGAGGAGCCACGAATGGTATCAATCAGGAAACCTGCGCTGTCCAGTGCCCAAAAAGGAATTGCGGCAACAAAACCGATAATCAGGCCAATGACCATCTCTTGCATCACAAAAACCGCGTCAATATGCTGTACGTTGAGATGCATCGGTGAGTCTGAACTCATCAATACCGGTACCACGGGCAGGATACAGGCGATAATAAGTGCATTACGAATGAATGCTCCGCCCAGACTTTTACTGCTCAGAATCGGAAACATGACGAAGATTCCAAGCGGGCGTAAAAATAGCGCACTCAGTTGCATCGGATGCTCAATCCACAGAGTCCACGGCATGTCATCGTCCAATCTGATCGAAAATAATGCGCGTGTAATTCAGCAAGGTGTTTCCCGCCCACTGGTAGCTGGCCATGATCGTCAGGCAGACAGCCAGCAGCTTGATCAAAAACTGAACGGTCTGGTCCTGAACCTGAGTCAACGTCTGTATCAAACTCACGATGACCCCGACAATAGACGCCACTACCACCGTGGGTAATGATAGCAGCAGCACCAGCCACAGCAGCTCGGTGGTTAAATGGGTTAAGGTATCCTGGCTCATTGGTAGGAAAGTATCAGCTGCGTCAGTAAACGTTCCCAACCCCCGATCACCACGAATAGCAAGATCTTAAAAGGTAAGGAAATGGTAACCGGGGAGACCATCATCATGCCCATCGCCAGCAGGACGTTGGACACCACCAGGTCAATGGCGATAAAGGGTAAATAGAGCAACAGCCCGATTTTAAACGCCTCTGTGAGTTGACTGACGGTAAAAGCCGGCACAAGAACAAAAAGCGAGTTTTCGGGTATTGCCTGCCTGACCTTTTCCGGCCAGAGGCGTGTGGTTGTTTTACTGAAGAACATTACCTGACGAGGTTCGGTGTGCTTCAGTAGAAATTGCTTATAGGGTTCGAGAGTACTCGCATCCAGCTTTTCGTAGAGTGCAGGGTTGTCCAGCGTCAGCTTTTCATTTTCAAGTGCTTCTTTCGCGTTATAGGCCAGCGGTGCCATGATGTAGATACTCAGGATCAGCGACAAGCCGTAAATCGCCATATTGGGTGGGATCTGCTGAATACCCAGAGCGTTACGCAGCAGGGAAAGGACAATCGAAATTTTAAGGAAGCTGGTACCGATAACGATCAAAAGCGGCAGCAGGGAAAGCACAAAGAGCAGAACAATCAGCGACAGCGGCTGCTCACCAAGCTTGCTTAGCGCGTCCACGCGTCAGGCTCCCCGTCAGAGGCGGCTGCACTCGCAGGACGTTGACAGATACGCACAAGCCAGCCGTTTTCGGCCTGAATTAGCTCCCCCGAGGCAACGGTATAGCCATTCACTTTTAGCTGAACGCGTTCGCCCAGGTTTGCCAGTGACGTAAGAACATCACCGGATTGCAGTTGTTGCAGCTCACCAAGGGTGATAGCAACCTGGCCTATTTCGGCGGTCAGGGTCAGAGGTATGTCGTTCATAATATACTCTCCCTCATCGGGCGCACGGCTTGACGGTGGCCGATGATAAAATTCAGTGTTAAGCAAAAGTTGACCACCCGGCAACAGCGTAGCGCCGGCGCAATGGGAGCCCAGGGTAAGCCAGAGTTCGCTGGCATCGAGATCGGGTGTTTGTTGTAAGACAAGTCCCATTCCGGATGTCAGTTGTCGACACACTACTGTCGTCAGCTCGCTTTGACCAATCACCAGCGACAGCGGGATTTCAGCCACCGCATCAGCGGTGGTGGGCAACCAGTCCTGTACGGCACCGTGCAGGAACGACCAGTCGGCAATCTGCAATAAAATTGCCAGTTGCCGATCGCCGCGCTTCAGACGTAGCATCAACCCGGAAGACGGCGGAGCGGTACGTTGTGTAAACCAGCGGGCATTAAAACGGTGATTGCTTAACAGATGGGCAATTGGCTTAAAAGTCCATTCGGTCATGGCGTGCAAGACTTCCGCAGAGTAATCCCCGGGGCGCAGGGCTGGAGCAAGATCCGCCACCCAATCCAGCCAGGCATCTTCCGCCGTCAGAAGCACAGTACCGCTGCGCTCGTCGAACCAGGAGAGAAGGCTGCCGTTCAGGGCACCGCTGGTCAGAGTAATATCGTTGTTACTGCACTGCAGCGCTTCGCCGATATGACGACTCAAAGCCAGCCATTCCGGTAAAAAGGGAGTCATCATTTTTCCACCTCAATTGTGACGAAAACATCCAGCCATGGGCCTGAGCAGGCTGTTTCAAGCAGAGTCTTAAGCCCGGTCAGTTCATCCGCCAATGCCGCCGATGGGCATATAATCTCAATGCGGCGCTGCAGTCCACTTTGGGAGATCGTTACCTGACAGCCACTAAACGGACCGGTTAACAGCGTCCAGCGCTGCTTACTCAGCCCTCGCTGTTGCAATACCGAACGCCACTGGTGCAAATGGTCGGCATAGTGCGTCTTCATCTGACGAAAAAAAAAGCGGGACTGCCGCTTCTGGCTGGATTCCTTATGTGCCGGAGGACGCCGCATACAATGAATAAAAGCATCGCTGCCCTCGGGGCTGTGCAGATCGTCTGAAACCGAAAAATTCGCAGTATTACGCGTTATGTTCAACAAGGTATTTTAACTTTTCCTGTTCAATGCTGGTCTGGCGGATTGACTGTTCCAGCGCCTTGCGTTGCTCCAGCCATTGAGCCTCTTCCTGTTTCAAAGAATGGCAGCTATCCGCCATCTGGTTATCCTGGTGATGACAGTCAGCTAACTGGCGACGCAGCTTTTCAAATTCGTTGCGAGTTAATCCGCCATGCTCGCGCTGCCCGATATGCCGCCACTCTTGCTGCAGCTGATCGCGCTGCGCAACCACTTTTTGAAATTTTTTTTGGTTTTCTTTTTGCTGAAGATCGCCGGCCTGCATCTGGCGGCGCAATCGTTGTTCGCGACGTTTTTTTATTTCAAGAAGCTGTCTTAACATGCTACCCCTGAACCGCATATTTCAGCTGTCGGAGCATCTCGCCCCAGGGAATGCTTTCGTCAGTCGACTGGCACAGGAACTGCCGTATGCGCGGCCATCGCCGAAGTGCCTCGTCGGCCTCTGCATCCTGTCCGGCCTGGTATTCGCCAACGCGAACCAGAAGCTCAATTTCTTTATACAGGCTCATCATTCGGCGTAATTTTCCCGCCAGAGCACGGTGCTCTTCGTCAGTGACCATATGCATCACGCGGCTAACGCTGGCGGCAACATCAATGGCCGGATAGTGATTTGCCTCTGCGAGTTTGCGCGACAGAATAATGTGACCGTCCAGCAGGGAACGGACTTCGTCTGCAACCGGTTCATTCATGTTATCGCCTTCGACCAGCACGGTATAAATTGCAGAGATGCTGCCTTTAACCGCTGGCCCGGCCCGTTCAAGCAACCGGGGGAGGCTTGCAAATACACTGGGTGGATAGCCGCCGGCAACAGGTGGCTCGCCGCTGGCCAGCCCCACTTCGCGGGCCGCGCGGGCATAACGGGTGAGTGAGTCGACCAGCAGAAGGACGTTAAGCCCCTTATCGCGAAAGTATTCCGCAATCGTGGTTGCCGTCCAGCTGGCTTTGAGGCGCTCAAGGGCAGGGCGTTCGGACGTAGCAACAACAATTATGCTACGTTTGCGAGCTTCTTCGCTGAGGGTGAGTTCGACAAACTCGCGCACTTCACGTCCGCGCTCCCCCACCAGCGCCAGCACGATGATGTCTGCTGTCGTGCCGTCGCATAACATACTTAGAAGCGTACTTTTTCCACCGCCGGCAGCAGCGAAAATACCGATACGTTGCCCTTTTGCAAACGTAAGCACCCCGTCCAGCGCTTTAATACCCAACGGCAGCGGTTCGTCGATCAGCATTCGGCTCATCGGATCCGGCGGGGCCGAGGAGAGCGACCGTCTCTCACTGACCTGCTTCTCCTGACCATGCAGAGGGCGACCGAGTCCATCGACTAACGACCCCACCATGTCATCACTCAGCGCAATGCGGTAGTCATGCCCACAGGCCCGCACCCATTGCCCCCTGCGTAAGCCGTGAGTCTCGCTAAATGGTGAGATATAGGTTCCTTCTTCCCTTACGGATACCACCTCCGCAAGAATACCTTCGGGCAAAATTTCGCACAGTTCACCCAATCTCGCCCAGGGCATGGCCACGTTTATCAGGGTGCTGTTGACCTCCTGGATGCGGCCAAACCATTCCGGTTTACGCACCCCTGCCAGGGCAGGCAACGAATACCGTTCAATCAGCTCATCCGACGCTGGGAAAGCAGGAGCCATCAAGAGGTCTCCCCGATTAATTCGATATTACCCAGTACGTGTAGAGGCGCATCGTCACCAATTTCCTGGAAAGAAAGCACGCTCAGATCCCAGAACTCTCGCTCGATCAGGCGGCGCAAATAGCGACGAACATCAATGGCAGTCAGAAGAACCCCCTGAGTTGCCCCCGCCGTTGTTTTACGCACCTCTTCCACAATCAGGTTAATCTGATCACCATCGAGCGATGAGTAGGCTCCCGATGAAGTCTGACGTATGGATTCACGAACCAGATTTTCAAGCGCACTCCCCACCAGCCACACCTGAAGCCCTTTTTCTGGATTATGATGTCGATGCACAATATGGCGGCGCAGTGCAGTACGGACATACTCCACCAGGATAACAACGTCTTTCTCCTTCGGTGCCCAGAGCAGTAGCGCTTCGCAGATAGTGCGCAGGTCACGAATGGAGATCCCCTCCTCCACCAGTCGCTGTAGAACCTCGGTAATTTTGGCCAACGGTATCTGACGCTGGACTTCCTTCACCAGCTCGCCGTAGTCCTGGCCGAGCCCATCCATCAGCACCCGCGTTTCCTGAACGCCGATAAACTCTTTTGCGTGAAAGCGAATTAATGTTTCGAGGCAATAAAGAATACGGGCATCTCCTTCCAGAAGGTCATCATCCTTACCCCTGTCTGTTGCAGAAGAAGCCACAATCTGCAGATATTTTCCAGTATGTAGGCGTTGAGCAAGCGGGTCGTCTGTATGGCTGCCGGTGGATAATAAATCACTGGCAGACAGCGAGAGCGTCAGGACCGGCTCCTGATAGATTTCCACGATAAGCGGCGCACCGTCGGGCCGATTGTGAACGACGATTTCCGGAATAATCACCCCAGTCTGGTTGAACAGCCGCCAGCGCATGGCCGTGAGATGCTTCATTAACGATGGTGAGTGCAACTGCGCGGGCAATTGCAGGACAAGCGGAACCGAACCGGGGCTCAGAGATTGTTCATCCTCATTGTCACCCATAATCCGTGAATTTGGGGAGTGGCGGCCTTTACGCGTCAGCATCCAGCCTCCGCTTGCCATCACCAACGCCAGCGTCAGAAAAATAAGCGTCGGGAAACCTGGAAGCAGTGCAAAGAGCAGCAGCATGGCCGCAGCCAGAAAAAGCGGCTTTGGCTGACGGGCCATCTGCTCGCTCAGATCTGTCCCCAGGTTTTGTCTTTTTTCACCCGGTACGCGAGTAACAATGATCCCGGCGGTAATTGAAATCAGCAACGCAGGGATTTGCGCAATCAACCCATCGCCAATGGAGAGCACGGCATAGGTTTGCAGCGCCTCCCCGGCTGACATATGGTGAACAAACATGCCCACCCCTACACCACCAAAAATATTAACCAGGATGATGATGATACTAGCGATGGCATCACCTTTAACAAACTTCATTGCGCCATCCATCGCCCCGTATAATTGACTTTCCTTTTGCACCAGAGAACGCAGGCGTTTCGCTTCAGCGGCGTCAATAATCCCGGCCCGCATGTCGCCATCAATGCTCATCTGCTTTCCTGGCATGCCGTCCAGTGAGAAACGTGCCCCAACTTCGGCAACACGTTCTGAACCTTTGGTGATCACGATAAACTGGACGATGGTAATAATAGCGAAAATAATCATCCCGATACCGATATTGCCCCCGACGACAAAGTTGCCAAAGGTGTAGACGATTTCTCCCGCATCGTGCTGCATCAAGATCAATCGTGTGGTACTGATACTGAGCGACAAGCGGTACAACGTGGTTATCAGCAGTACAGAAGGAAAAGCCGAAAACTCCAGCGGCTCGTGCACGTATACGGCAATCATAAGCAGCAGCAGCGAGACGGTAAGGTTAAGGGCAATCAGCGCGTCAACCAGCAGGGTGGGAAGTGGCAGAATTATCATAAATACCGCCATGATAAGTACCACCGCCAGCGCAATATCCTGGCGTCCATTCAGGTGCTGTAAAAATCGGTTAAGTGTGTTCATATTCTCAAGTTACGGTAGTAGCTTATTAGCGTCCGCTGCGTCTGGTACAAACGAAGCCATGACTCTGCTTTGCAGGTATCAGGTAATGCGCCATTGATCCCCAGTTCGTGCCCCGTACTGTAGATCCGCAGCACGGCCTCCGTCGGGGCTTTTCCCGCTCTGTCCATTAGCAAGTAAAATGCCTCATCGTTGCCGCCGTCCAGGCTGATACTTGTCGTCATAAGTAAACGATTCTCATCAAAGGCAAGATCCAGACGGTGGTCTGGATAGTGAAAACTCATTATTTCTTCCATCCGAAACTGTCTGACGCCGGTCCGCTGAAGAAATACCTCAAGATTTCGTTGTGCCTGTAAATGCAACATATGGCCTTCCTCCTGGGTTAGCCTTACTCGGCGTCCGCCAGCTTGTCCTGGAACTGCTCGAGGGCTTCCAGCACCTGTAACTGCTGCTCATCATCGCGAAAGCACAGAGTAGGTAGCGTGCGAATCAGCTCCAGCATCACCCTCACCCAGGCGATTTGCTGCCCGATTTCAAGCCGATACGTGGACAAGCGTTCGGTAAACCAGTCCGGATAGATCCAGATCTGACTGAGAAGAGCCAGAACCTCCCGCAGTACGCTTTCGCGATCCGTTTGGCTAGCGTGGGCCACCCAGTTGCTGTGTTCAGCCAGGTTAAAGAAGAGGAGTAATCTTTTGAGTTCCGTAATGGTGTGTGCGATACGGTTTATTTGCAGATGATCACCATCCTGCCCCAGTGGCAGGGCCAAGGCCTGAATGAGCACCTTCACGCGTTTTTCTCGTTCCGGCCAGTCGCAGACCTCCTGGTACCATGCAAGAAGCGACTCCTGAGAGTCCTCCTGCTGGCGGCAACGCTCATACAACATTCGCACCGGTATCAAGCTCTGCTTATCCAGCGCGCCCAGTTCTAGCAAGGCAAAAATATCAACCGGAATGCTTTCATCGGCCAACAGTGCTTCCAGCGCATTCTCCAGACGTTTCCGGCGCTGGGGATCCATACGGGTGTCCCGAAGCAGGCCTGAGAGGATCAGTACCATAGCCCCGGCTTCAACACCGGCCTGCTGTAAAATTTCCAGCGGATTGCGGGCGTCACTGCCCAACTGAGAAAACTGCGTTAATAGTTCTGCCAGCGCAGGCCCGGTCATTTTAGGGATTAATGCGGTTAGCTTATCGCGCATTTCACTCAGGCGATCTTTGCCGTCGGACTTTCTGTCCTGCTGCCGCAGGCGGCCTCCCATCACCAGGCTCATGGACTCCATGGCCTCAGAAAGCGCACTATTTTGCACGCTTTGTTGGGCGACTGCCTGTAAATCACGGGCGGGAAAAGTCTGGGTAAATGGCCGCGGGGCATCACCCTCTTCCATTTGTGTTTGTGGCGTAAATATACCGCCCAGCCCGTCAATACCCGCCATAGTCACCTCCATGCCACTCAAGGTTTTCCAATTGATAAAACAGATCATCCAGTTGCGCGGTAAGCGGAATGGCAACCCGCGCAGTACCATTCTCAAGCCAGGCAAATCCCTCTTCACCCTCTGGCAGAGGGGCATAGATGAGCGGTAAATCCGTTAAAGACTTCTGAGCCTTTTCAATCAATGTAGGGGCCAGACGTAGTATCAGCCGCTGGCCGGACGTCATCTCTTCCATTAGCGTCGGTAGTTGCTGTTGCAGCACGTTTTCCCAAGGCAGCGAAGGGATCTGAGCTTGCAAATGAACGGCTATTTGTTCGCAAGTTTTATGCATCTGTTGCCGGGCAACGCCTTGCGCCCAATGTTGTTCGTCCACCAACCATTGCAAAGACGCTTTAAGCCCCTGATCCCGCGCACGCTGGTAAACCCGCTTTGCGCAAAGACGCTGACGCCGCTGGCGATGTGCGAATAAACGCCTGTCGCGCGCACGCTGCTTGTGCCGCTGATTTCGGGCATCCCTGAGCATGTCTGCCGCACGTTGGCGCACTTGCTGTTGAAGCGCCTCAAGGGAAAAAAAAGCATCGAGTGTGTCCGCCCGCAATGCGACATCCCCGTTCAGCGTCAACGGCAATCGGGACAGACAAAATTGAGACTTGATCACAAAAATCGCTCCAGACGTGAAAGTGCAGCGAGAGGATTATCCAGTACCGCGTCTATGCTGAAGTCAGATTGCCGCGGCAGTGTAAACACCAGAAGCTGCCATACCGGCTCATGCAGCAGAGTCTGGCTGATTAATTTCAGGCCAATGTTCAGGCTCAGCGTCGGTAAATCTGCAGGTTGAATTTCCGCAGGTTGGCTGCCTTCGTGCATCAGCACCGAAATCTGACTCAACTGCTGCTCGCTGAATGTTTGTTGTAATTCATGGCGGTAGCGGCGCAACCAGACATAGCCCGAGCATTTCATGGCAACTAAACCCAGTGCGGTTAACAACAACGGCAGCTTGGGCTGTAACTGAACCAGCTGTGCCTGCCGCTCACTCAATTGCCCCGGTCTCCAGTCCGGCAGGCATCTGTGTAGAGCGATTTGCCCATCGATGTCTCGTTGCCCGCTTAGGGACAGCTGGGGGTAAATTTTCATGAGATCTTCCATGCCCCAGTATGCCCACCAGCTCGGGTGCAATGCTTGGCCAGGTTGCCAGAGTAGTCTGTGGACGCTTTGCAATGATTTATCAGGCATGAGGATTCCGGCCGGCATCGCGGCGTTTCCTCCGACTGTGTTCGACGATTGCAGCGGCTATAATGGCTAACCCGGCCAACGTACCGCTGCTTATCCATATCCATCTGCCATTTCGTTTTTGTGGCGCCGTGGGATCTGAAAGCGTTTGTGATAAATTCTGCGGGAGAAGGCCCGCAGAAAGGAATTGCTGCGTCACGGGTTGAAACATAAGCGCGACATTTTCATCATTCATTCCCGGAATGGCATTCATCATCAGTTTGCGAATTTGTACCGTAAATGCCTTCAGATTGACTTCCGGGGAGTATTTGATCAGCACCGATGCGGAAGGTTTGGCTTGTTCATTAAAGCCCGAGTCCGCAACGTCCTGACCAATGGCAACATTGGCGGTGATGACGCCCTCAATGTTGCTTAGCATCCGTTCAAGCGACTGTTCCTTCAGGTAGTTGATGCGGGTTTTTTCCTGCACGGGAGAAGAAATCAGTTGGTCTGCCGGGAAGAAATCCTCCGCTGAGACAAATTTTTTCTTCGGATAACCGTGCTGACGTAAGGTTTCAACCGCATTAACAAACTGTTCTTCCTCTACACGCAACTGCAAAGAACCATCCTTACTCTGCACCCTCTCAGCTGAAATACGCTGGCTAATCAGGAGCGCCAGCATATGATTGGCATCCTGCTCTGACAGATTGTTGTAAAGCTCAACGCGGCATCCGCTGAGCAACAGGGTCATCCCCAACAGCAAAACACGCGCCTTCATTGCATCGTCACTAGCTTATTAATGGTTTGTGAGAGAGAACCTGCCACTTTTGCAACCATGTCCACGCCAATCACGCTGTTCGCCAGACCATACTGCACGGCTAAGGCGGACTCCGGAGACAAAGATGAGACAGCACTGCTTTGCTCAAATCCTTTCACCAGATGGGTTTGCTGCACCTGCATTTGGTTAATGAGGTTTTGCTCGGGTAACGCGACGTTTTTGGCGTCGAGCTTTTCGCGAAATGCGGCAACCTGGGTAGCATCAGGGCCAGCATCGCGCAGCGAAAGTGATTGGCTCAACGCCGCTTTAAGTTGACTAATTTCCACGACCTACTACCTCAGACAGATGGATACATATACGAAGCTGCGGAGCGGGAGGGCATCTCCAGCACATTTTGCAGCTCTTCACAGGGGTTATAGCTGGGTTGCGTCAGCCTGCGGTTGTCAAGCAATACCGTGAAAATCTGTTCACACTGCTGACGGGTCTCCTGGTGGGGAACAAGGTACGGCAGCGCCGCCACAACAGAATGAGCACGTACGTATTGATAACGCGACGCCGCGGCGATACCACACATCACCAGTATTCTTCGTGTTGAAGATGACAGTTTCATATTTTGCTAATAACGCCGGTTACCATATCGCGCACGGTTTTAACCAGGCTGCTCTGATAATTGACATAAGAGGAATATTGCTGCAGGGCAAATTGCATTTTCAGCATGGCCTGCGGATCGTTAATATCCGCCTCACTTACCCCATTTTGAATTTTATTCACCGCGCTCTCCGAGTTTTGCGTGAGCTGGTTTAATATAGAGCCTAAGTCCATTAAAACCTCGTCTTTAAATGATTTAAAACCGCCCCTTATATGGGGCGGTGAATGTTTAACGCTTTATTTCAATCCATTGATCGTTATCGTCGACATATACAGAAGCGCCTTGATTCTGCAAAAAAACCACCATCTTCTGGCGTAATTCACAGGCCTCTGGCCCCCCTGTCTGGCCGATCATGGCCTTCAGACAGTGAATTTCACTGATTGACGGCTTAATCGTTTCCCAGAGTCTGAGCACGGGGAGTAAGATCGTGCTCAATCCTGCCCGGGGCTTATTTGTCAGTAATGAACAAATAAGCAAGGCATTACCCTCCTGACGATAAACCAATTCAAATTCCTGATTGCTAATTTTCCAGCCAAGAAGAAAAGCCGTATTTTCGTAATACGTTTTCTGTGGAAAAAAACCCATTTCTCGGATGCTGTGATTTAACTTTTCAGCAATGGATTCTGGTGTAATCATTTCATTTGAGCAGCTTGAGTAAATTCTCGGTAGATATTATTAATCGCTTCCTGTGTTTTTAATACCTGACGCGCAAAGTCATCAGCTTTGCTTTCAGTACGTTCACGATCTTTATCGTAAATTTCCTGATAACCAGAGATAGTTTCAGCCTGAAGGCGACTTGGGTTAACTTCGCTCTGGCGAATATTCGTGTCTGCAATACCGCCTCCCGCTTCTGTCAGCTTAGGCAACAGCTGAGAGGTAAGTGTACTTTTTCCCGTAATACCCTGAGCGCTATTTTTCACGCCCTTAATACCAAAACCAGCACCGACTACAGCACCGCCCAGACCAAGGCCTGCAGATAAGAAGCCTGCTTTAGCTTCTGCATCATTGGCTTTTTTCTTTTGCTCGAGCTTAGCTTCGATCATCTTGAAGCTATTAGAACGCTGAGAGACCTGTCGGTCCTGAGTCTGGTCCCGAAGCGATTTGAACAGAAGCGATACTTTGTCCAGCATGCTCTGAATATCCATCAGTGCGTTAGCTGGCGAGGTAAAAGCAGAAGCGCTGCTGCCTGGCGCAACGTTCATGTCTTCACCAGAATTAATATAGTTATTTGAAACGGAGTTAATTTGCATATTAAAAATCTCTTAGATCATCGATTTAGCAATGCGGGCACGCAGCGTGGCGTTTTCCTGCATAACATCTATTAGCTTTTGATTACCCGTACTCCAGGAGTCCGTCGCCTTCTCAAGCCGTTTCGAATTATTCTCGGTAGCATCCTGGAAGACCTTTACAAGCACCTCCTGCCACTCCATTTTGAGATCAAGTTCATTGATTTCTTTCTGAAGTTTGGTGTTTAGGATGCCGGTGACGCCACCGTTTACGCCTTGTGCAATATCCGTCAGCAACTCAAGGCCATGAATAACGCCATTTGCCACTTTTTCACCCAGCCACATCGCGGAACCTCCCACAATAAAGCTCAGCGAGGTACTGACCCAATCCATGATGTTAGTAAGCTTTTGCAACCAACCTGGCGCATTGGGCCCCATAACAAGCTGAGCGGTATTGAGGCCTGCAGAGACTGTACTGGCAGCTGTCGCACCTATCATTCCTACCATCAACGGTAACGACATAGGCACAAACACCATGGCAACAACAGCAATGACCGGCATGATCCATTTCAGGATGGCACCGAAGATACCGCCTTTTTTAGCGTTTTCCTGCTGCTTGATAGCCTTTTCCAGATCCTTTTTGAAATCCTCAACCTGCTTATCCATCAGCGTCTTACGCACGTCCGTAGCGATAGTCTGAGATTTGGTCACTGCACTGGCCGTATCACCGAAGGTTTTGATACCGAGATTAGCGGCCTGTAATGCCAGCTCTTCGATATTCAAATTGATGAAACCTGTCAGCGGCAGTGACGGATTGTTCATTATTGACCGTACACTGCCTTCAGCCTGCTCAATGGAAACAGGTGAATGGCCGGCAGGTACCACCAGAGAACGAAAATCACTCTGTGGCTTCACGGCATCGTTAACCGAATGAGTCAGTGCACTTTGTGGGTCGACGACTCGTTCCTGACGGGACGCTTGTGCCCGTACCAGCACCTCTTGCAGTTGCTGAAATACAGATTGCAACGCAGGCGTTTGTTTACCCATTTGGCCAAGCGCATTACTCATCTGAGCCGCCTGCCCTGCACTCATCGATTCCAGTACAGGAACCAGTTGTTTCAGAGAACCTGCACTCACATCCCCGCGCTCAAAACGCGCTGCAAGCTGTTGTGACTTTTTATCACCGCCCGCTGCCAGTAATGCCTGAGACAGCATCATGCCTGCGTTTTTGACCTGGGCTAAGGGCTGGCTCTTTTCGGAAGTGGCTGAAGCCGGAACCGCATAGCTTTCTCCGCTGAGTGGTACGCTGGTTGCGCTACTCTGCGGTGGGAAAAGCGTCGAAGAATTAATAGATTGCATTGTCATTTAACTTATTTCCCCATGGGACAGTGATGAAGTTGTACCGTGGCTTCGCGCTGCAAGTCATGCCATACGAGCTGGTTATTGGTTAGCTGCAACACAGTCTCCAGCGAGCGACGGACCCAGTCCGGTAATCCAATGGCCCGATAGCTTTGGGCGGCAAGGAATGCCGGACGTGGATCGCTGACAATAATGGTGCCCGCCTGGCTAAATGCCAGCAGAGCAGCATGATGATCGCCCAGCTTTTGGTAGCACAGCCCTAGCGACAGTAAATAATCACCGTTGTAATGATCGCAATAAACCAATACATAGAAGATATTTCTTGCTTCCTGATAGTGACCCTCATTTAGCTTCTGCCAGCCGAAGTTGGCCATATTTAACAAATCTTCTGTTGGGATATCTTCCAGCATCCGCAGGGTAATTCCTTGCAGAAAATAACGCTGAAGCTGAACAAAATCATCACTGTCTTTCATAAGTTAGCGAATACCCTGGGCGATAGTTTTATTCATATCTGCTAGCATGGTTTGCAGGCTGTTAATTAACGAAACGCTGACGTTATAGGTCTGCATTAGCTTTTGTAGCTGTAATTGTGACGATGAAACGAAGTCAGAAGCACGGTTAGCTACATTTTCCAACGCAGATTTTACAGCGTTAAGTTCTGCCTGGTTTAGTTTCGTGGAGCCATCTTTCCATCCCCAAGATCCCATTGCCCCTGCAAGTGGATTTGATGGATCATATGCGTCCGATCCAAAACCACATACACCGGGTATTTCAAGATGGTTATCTTCGATATATTTGATGATATCAGGCGGAAGTTCAACTTCTGCATTTTTGTTCCCCGCGGCAACTAAATCAGCAATTAATTTATCGATGGCCGTCAATTTCTCTTGGGCTTCACGAGAATTTTCTGACGCTGTATTCATCGCTGAATACTTTCCATTAGCCTGATCGGATAGCATTTGCATAAACATATACATTGTCATCAGACCGCCAGAAAAAACGCTATCGCCTTGCAGTAAATCAGATCCCGAAAAACCCGCCGAGGTGGGTTTATTATCATAGTTTGTATTTACCTGACTATTAGATGAGTAGACCACTTCACTGTTATTAACTACGTTCATAATTAATCCTAAATGTAAATTCTACGCTTATTTGCTTTCGGCAAAAAAACAACCGGGGGAAGATTTTCGGCCTCCCCATGATTAAGCAATGATGCCGCTTCTTTTACAGCCTCTTGCTTCAACAGATTGAATTGCAATTGCAACTCAGCCAGTTCCTTTTCGGCTCTTTCGCGCAATTCAGCATAACGCTCACTTTGCTGATACTGGGCAAGAGCCTCTAATTTTTTACGTGCTTCAGGATCGGTATTTGCAGATTGCTCAAGGTTGACGATTTCCTGAGTAAATTGTGAAAATGCCTGTTTTTTTTTGGCCACTTCTACCATGCCATAGTTCAGCTGCTTCAGTAATTGCTGAAAGTCATCTGCACTCATCACGAAATCTCCGATTCAGATAAAAGATAATTAAGGGTTTCCAGCGCTGCACTCACAGCTGAATAAAGGGTGTTAGCCTGTTGGTAGTCAGATTGCGAAGATGGCGCATCACACTTTCGCGCGCAATGATATTTGAGCCGGGTAAGTTTTCTTTTTAACAAAGCGCCCCGCCGCTGGCGTTTGGGCCCGCTTAAAAAGCATTCAAGTTCGGTGAGTTGCATTTCCCGCCTCCTAGAAATTAAAGGTGTAATGAAGCAGTTGATCTTCGCCTAACAGATCAATACCCCGTTTGGCATCAATGGCCACAACTTCATAATGATTGGCTAGCCTTGCACCTGGTTGCAGGCGTTGCCCATCTGCAAGTTCAATAAAGGGTTTATTTTTGCTTCCGCCAACGCTGGTAACTGGCTGCGGAAAGACGCTATCACTTGGGCTTGCCGGAGACATATTCTGGAAATAAATACGCCCTTTTACACCGCCGGTTAATTCTTCAATCCCTTTGTTCAGCGCATCACGCTGTGATGCATTCAGCAGCCCGGTGATGGTGTAAATTTGCTTATGACGCTCAATACTTACCAGACCCAGAAGATTTAATTGCTTAACCAGTTTTAATAGTTCGCTGGTATTCATCATGGTGAGATTCTGAACATGCCAACTGTTCAACCCCTCTATTTCCTGTAACCCGTCCAGAAACTGACGCCAGTTATTATCAGCAATAATGGCACCGGATATTTCTACACTCCCGGGCTTAGGCCCGCGGTTTATTTTGAGATCCTCAAAACCATTCTGCGCGGCTAAATCTGCTAAGGCATCACGCAGATCCTCTTCATTAAATGCCATTTGCTGGTAGGGCACTCCGTAATGTTTGAGTTGCTGTAGCAAAGGCTGGATCATTTTCTGATCCGCGTAATAACCACTGAGCGTCACCTGCCCGTCCGAGCGCCAGTTCAGGTGAAGATCTTGCAGATTTACAGCCAGCTCTTGCTTACTCCACTGCTGAATGGCCTGCAACGGTGTGGCTGATGTGTCCGGATTTTTTAACCAGAGAACGACAACCAAAATCACCATCAGCACCATGCCAATAAAGCCAAGTAAAACATGAGATAGTGTGACCGCCCTTCCAGCTACAGGAGCAAGTTGTACCAACGTAGTGGATGGCAAATCCGGCGTACTTTCGCTCAGGCTAATGACAAACTGGCACCCGGCGATGTCCACCAGGGTGTCATGAGGGAGCAGAGATACCGCGCTTTTCTTTCCGGCAACCTGACAGGGCGCATCAGAAACCAGCTCGACCAAGCCGCCACCTACGGCAAGCATAAACTGCTCAATGCCCTCCCCCAGCGGAAAAATAATATCGCTGTCAGGAGACATACCACAGATCAGGCTGCCTTCCGGTAGCATCAGACACTGACGCTGCAATGGGCCATTGAGAAAGTGGATATAAAGGCTCATTGAGATTTTTTATCCTGAGCATCCAGACTCACCGGAACCGCTTTAATCAGGAACAACCTGACCACGCTCTGTTTCTCATTACGCTCGGTACCAAAAAGATGCCCGATGAAAGGCAAATCCCCCAGAAGAGGTATGCTACGACGACCTTTCATCTGCTTATCCTGCACAAATCCACCCAGAAGCAGGCTCTCCCCTGGCTTTAAGGTTGCCTGTGTGGTTATTTCTGAATTCTGTACCTGAGGCAGCGCATCTTCAGAACCGGTTGCTGCGAGCTGCTGTCCATCCTGTATATTGAGCTGCAACATAATTTCTTCAATTGCCCTGCTGCCTGAGACACTTTCGACTACTCGGGGAGTTACTCGCATCAGGGTCCCTGACGTCACCGACTCGAGTTTGGCCACATTTTCACTACGTACACGGGTGTAGAAGGTGATGTTCTTATCCAGGATTGCCTGTACGTTATTCAACGTGACGACTGAAGGCTGTGACAAAATTTGTGCCTGGGAACGTTGCTGCAGCGCACTGATTTGCGCCATAAACTGTCCGGCGTTACTGACTACACCGGACATATAGGATCCATCGCTGATTCCACTGTTAAACGAGGCTGAAACACCACTTCCCTTCAGGCTGCCGTTCCAGTCCACTCCGAGCTGTCTCAGGTTGGCTTCGTCCACATCAATAATCGCAACGGTAATTTCAATTTGATGGTTTTGCTTATCCAGTTGCTCAATCAGCGACCTGTAAACATCCATATTGGCTTCACGAGACCTGACAAGCACCGCATTCTGGGACGGATCTGCTGAGAATTGCGTCGCACCTACAGAGATCCCTGCGCTGTCATTGTTATCAGCTGTTGGCAACACATTACCGGACTTCATCTGGTTCAGAATTGAAACCACGCCTGGTACAACGACTTCCTGCTGGCGATACTGGTAGGTAATATCGGCCGCCGAAGCGTAACGTAACGGAAATACCCGGATGCTTTCATGGGTGACAGCCCTTGTGCGCGCTTTCTCCTCCAGATCTCTTGTTATTGCCGTGACTCGGTGGATACAGGCTGGGACACCAGATATTTCAAAGGACTGAAACCCTTTCACTTCCTGAAGACGACAACCTTCAACGCCGGTTACCTTACGGGACGACAGATACCGGAAGAGATCTGAGGAAGAAGCAAATTGAGGCGTTATGACCTCGGACGTTACTTCTCGGGCTTTATAGATGAATAAGGTGTCACCGTTGTAGTACCACGCGAGATGGTAAAGTCGTGCAAGACGCTTAATCACTGATTCCGGTTTCTCATCGTCGATGCTGCCGATGAATACATCGTTAACGGCATCGCTGACAACAACAGGCAACTGATAGTTAGCACCAAAATCCCGAAATAACGTCACCAGAGGCATTCCCCGAGTACGCAGGCTCAACGACTCACCTTTCCAGTTCACAGCAGCCTCAGTGGTGGGTAAAGCACTGGCCAAAACTAACCCAGAAATCAGGGATGCGACTTTCAGATAATGCATGGATAAGCCTCAATGCCGGTGCTTTTTACCGGACGCGTTTGATATCGTGCGTCCTGTTCTACCCAAGCCGCGATGGCGAACTGGGTGAGAAAGCACTGCTTGTCGTGTTCATTGCTATACGTCCACGATGCACCGAATGACTGAACCAACCACCAACGTTGGTCAATGAAAGACAACGCCAGAAAAAGTTCGGATTTCATCGAGATAAACTGAAGGTTAATGCCAGCAAGCCAGGCAACAGAAGGCTGAGTTAATTCCACATGAACACATAAATGAAATGCATCAGCATGACGAGCAATCAGTGCACTACGCTGCCAGTACTGAAAATGGGATTTATGCCAGGCAATATGAGTAAACATGATTTCCGGCACCGCAAATAATTCGTCGATCATTTATTTTTCTCATGTCATGGAATAGAGAGCATGCTTGCGTCTTGTCCTGAAACATAAAATAGGGTCAACACCCTAATTTAATTATCTATAAAACTCATGATTCATTTAAGTTTATAAATGAACTCGTAAATTGTTTTCGATCAATAAAAGCAGGCTTTAAGGTCAAGACCCTAATGTCTATTTGTGCTTATAGTCATTACCTTTTAGATAGCAAAAAAAACAGCATAATAAGAATGCACTTACAACAACTTAAGAGTTATTTACATGAATGTTGATTGACAACGGAAAGCTGACGTAGCCAATTTTATTTTTTTAGGCGGGTTACAATTAAGGAATCAATATGCGGGCGTATGTTGCGCAGAAATTCATTGTTCATCAAGAAGCATTTATCAGCAAGGTTGTGATCGTTGATTCAGCCTCGGTGACACCCTATGCCATTACGAAATTACTGGCTAGGCATCCGACCTTGAAAGTCGTCGGTACCGAAACCGATGGAGCAGCTGCGCTCACCCTCTGCCGCAAAGTTTCGCCGGACATTGTCATTATTGATCCTCTATTATCAGGGCTCGATGGTGTCACCACAATTAAACAACTGAAAAGGCTGAATTCAAAACTGATGATTTTGGTCTATAGCCATGAAGACCGAAAAATATCTTTATCTGACTACATTGATCTAAAAGTTGATGGTGTTGTTCTAAAAAGCTCACCATTGCCTACGTTAATGACAGCAATTAATCAGCTTTCTGCAGGTAAGGAATTTCTTGATGATTCGTTATCAACAAATTTAGCAACTAATTCTTTACAAACAAACACTCAAGATATCCCAATTGCTTTACCTCACCTATCTCCACGAGAAAAGCAAGTTTTAAAGATGATCGTTGAAGGGGGGAAAAACAAAGAAATAGCACGAATTCTTTGTATTAGCGTAAAAACAATTGAAAGCCATCGTCTGAACCTGATGCGTAAATTAAATTCACACTCGGTACTAGACCTTATTCGCTGGGCTCAACGGATGAATATATCCCACTAACTTTTATTATGAATAATAAAATATGAATCTAAGACACTCTAAACGACTACGGCTAGCAGTTTATGTCCAAGCTGCTTTACAAATAATGCTACCACTTCAGGTATCATGGGCAAACTCACCAGTAGCACTGCCTAAGCCATCTACTATAAATATTGAAGACACAAATTTAGAAACTGCACGTCGAGAAGCTGATTTCATTAGCCTTAACTATTTCAAACGCGGTCATGAAATGAAGGAACATGAGACGCTGAGTGATATAGCAAAAAAATCTCACATCAGTCTATTAACTCTGCGAGAAATAAATCGGATACACATCCCGAATGATGAAACTTTCTATGCATTAAAAGCAGGTGAGTATGTCATGGTACCCGACTGGCTCGAGCATATACATCAAAACAGTACCTCAGCTGTTCCTTCAGACCTTAGTAACTCTCAAACCAATGCTATAAGTCTTGAGGATAGATCTGCGCAGATTTCTTCTACATTATCCAGCCTTGGTGGAGCCTTACAAGCGCGTGATCAATCTTCAGCTGCGCGAAGCCTTGCAGTAGGGACTGCTACAGGGACAGCAACCAGATCAGTTCAGGATTGGATGAATCAGTTTGGTAATTCTCGCGCCTCGATTAATGTCGATGATCACCTACGGTATAATGGGGCCAGTGCTGATGTATTGCTTCCAATTGGCGATAAAGATGCTAAAAACTTAACATTTTCACAGGTTGGTATTACCGATAAAGATCATTACACAACGCTAAACTTAGGTATCGGTCAGCGTTTCTTCGACAAAACCGATATGTTGGGTTACAACGTATTCTTGGATCAGGAGCTTCGTAACCAACATACACGTATTGGCATTGGTGGGGAGTATTGGCGTGATTTCCTAAAACTTGCTGGAAACTTTTATGCTGGCCTCACGAGCTGGAAAGAATCCAAGCAGTTGGAAGACTATCAAGAACGCCCTGCGACAGGTTTCGATTTACGTGCCGAGGCATGGCTGCCAGCGTTCCCGCAACTAGGCGGTAAACTGAAGTTTGAACAATACTTTGGTGATCAGGTAGCGCTTGTTAGTATCAATGAACGACATCAAGACCCAAGCGCAATAACGGCTGGCCTTAATTATACGCCAGTATCATTGGTTACGGCGGGTATTGACCAGCGATATAGTAATGGTGTTAACGATACCCAGTTTAATTTGCAGTTTAACTATCAACTTGGTGTTCCGCTCAGCCAACAACTTGATTCAGAATATGTTAAACAACGTCGAACGTTGACGGGCTCCCGCCTGGATTTCGTCGATCGCAACAATGAGATGGTGATGGATTTCCGTAAAATGGAAGTGATCACCCTTTCTCTACCGGAAAAACTGATCGGTGAAGCCTCCAGTGTTCATACCATCACCGCCACCGTAAGGGCAAAACACGGTCTTAAAGATATTAACTGGAACACTTCGAGCGTTCCGTCTGCTAGCAAGAACGCATTTGGCGCCGATGAAACCACTCTAACCCTGACCCTACCTGATAAACCTGGTATTTACCCACTATCAGCCCTCGCGCATGATAAACGCGGTAATAGTTCCAACACAGCCAGTATGCTAGTTGAAGTTCTACCCAATACCACTCAACCAGGTCATCAAATTGCGGATATCAAAGCAGCGCCTCTAACACAGACGGCAAACGGCATTGATGTAATCACATACACCCTGAAGGCATTGGCACCAGACGGCAGCGCGGCTAAAAATACCCGTGTCAGATGGCAAAGTAACCATGGAACGATCCAGCAAGACGAAACACGAACTAACGATAACGGTGAAGCTATTACCACTGTTGTTAGTCAAGATGCCGGACGTGTCAGTATGAAAGCCGTCTTGCTCGATGAAGCAGGAAGTGTGTTGATTGATAAACAACACGATGATGCTGAGTTTATTATCGTAAAGGAAATTCTTAGTCTGACGACCGATAAAACCTCAGCTAAGGCGAATGGTTCGGACATCATTACGTTTACTTATCTTGCAAAAGATGAGCATGGCAAAGCCCTGTCGGGTCGTACCCTTGCATGGACCAACGCCAACGCCCTGGGGGAGATGACCGACGCGCAGACCACGACGGACAGCAACGGCCAGGCCACGGCGAAGCTCACCAGCCTCGACGCCGGCAAGGCCAAGCTCGCGGTATCCCTGAAAAATCCAGACGGTACAGAGCACGAAAATACCCCGAGTCCGGAGGTGGACTTTACCCTCAGCGTCACCGCAGATATCCAGGAGGATAGAACCAACGCCCAGGCCGACGGCTCTGATGCCATCATCGTGACCTATACCGCGAAGGATGTGCAGGACAAACCTGTCGCAAACGCAGCGATCACGTGGGGCACCACCGTCGGTAAGCTTAGCGGCCAGCCGGCAACCACGGACAAGGACGGCAAGGCTACCGCCACCCTCGTCAGTAACACCCCGGGGAACGGTAAAGTTACCGTCACCCTGACCGAGCAGAACCTCAAAACCGACAGTCAGCAGCTCACCTTCACGCAAAATGCTGACATAAGACTAGCTGTGGACCAAATCGCCGCCAAGGCCGACGGCGCTGAAACGGTAACCTTTACCTACACCGCAAAAGATACGGGTGGTAAACCGCTGGCTAACCGCACCCTTGCATGGTCCAACGCCAACGCTCTGGGTGATATGAAGGAGCAGCAGACCACGACTGACAGCAACGGCCAGGCCACCGCGAAGCTCACCAGCCTCAACGCCGGTAAAGCAAAACTCGCAGTGTCCCTGAAGAACCAGGACGGCACCGAGCACGCCAACACGCCGAGCCCGGAGGTGGACTTCACCCTCAGCGTCACCGCAGACATCCAGGAGGATAAAACCACCGCTCTGGCCGATGGTTATGACGCCATCATCGTGACCTACACCGCAACGGATGCGCAGAAGAAGCCAGTCGCCAATGCGCCTATTACCTGGGGCAACACCGTCGGTAAGCTTAGCGGCCAGCCGGCAACCACGGACAAGGACGGCAAGGCTACCGCCACCCTCGTCAGTAACACCCCGGGGAACGGCAACGTCAGCGTCACCCTGACCGGGCAGAGTCTCAAAACCGACAGCCGGACGCTCACCTTTGCGCAGAACGCCACTCTCCGTCTTGAACCGAGCCAGCTCACGGCCAAGGCCGACGGCGCTGAAACGGTAACCTTTACCTATACGGCGAAGGATGCGGCCGGCAAGGCCCTCGCGGGTCGTACCCTTGCATGGTCCAACGCCAACGCTCTGGGGGATATGAAGGAAGCCCAGACCAC